>JAAUTT010000152.1 GCA_012031335.1 Bacteroidales bacterium
ATAGGATACTTTACCATCATTCTTAAGTTCCAGCCTTTCCCGAATCAAAGAAAATTCGCTCAGCAACACTAAAGGTTAATTATCGATTGATACCTTTGTATAGTTAATTCACCCCTATTTATCTCCTCTTTTTCAGTTATTTCCATAAAATACCAGGGGAGAATTTCTGAAGTCTTAGGCTTATGCCACGATACATCGCCATAAGTACGTTCCCAATGGTCGTTCAAAACCCTGGAACTTTCGGGTACTGCAATCTTCCATGTGAGGGTTATATCACATAAAATTTCTTTAGGAGCATGTATTACGACTTCCGTAAAGCCATTTTTCTGCCCCAGTATTACTGTCAGATTATTGTAAAGCCAGATATTTTCCTGACTTTTCATCAATGTAACCTTTTTCTTTCGTTTAAGGTGGCATATAGTTGATCGGGCAACTTTAACTGAAAACCATTTCCTTCTGGTTTCATGGCCATCAGTTTGTTTCCGATAAGCAAGGCGCCCAGGGAAACACCGGAAGTCCTGATAAAATTTCTTCTGTTCATAGGATTATTCTATCGTTATTTTTTTTGTACTTTTTCCTTTTTCGGTAATTATCTCAATAAAATAGATGCCTTTAGACAAGTTAATGTCCAGTTTCTTGAAGTATCCCGGCATGCTGCTGTCATGTATAAGACATCGCCCATTCGTGTCGTAAAGTTTAATATCCAGAATTTTGTCCCTGGATTCAAAATTTACAAAATTCCTGGCAGGATTTGGGTAAACGGTTGTTTGTACTTCATTCTCCGGGTCGATAATTCCTGTATTGAGATTTCTTTCGAATTTTATCCAGTTCAAATTAAACGCACCCTTTACCACGTATAGTCTCAGGCGCTGTTGTCCGGTTGTGAGCTGAATATTCATAGTTACATTTACCCATGTTTGCCAGCCGTTGGTTATCGGAAGGTTAACTGATCCCAGTTTTTCGATGGCCATACCAGGTGCAAGTACCTCTATTGTGCCGGCAGTATTCGGTGCCGCTATGCGGAATGTAATTTTGTAGCTTCCGGCCTCCGAAACTTTTACGAGGTATTCGAGCCAGTCTCCGGTATCGATATACCCAACATTCAATCCTCCACCGGTATCGGAAGTGTTTTCGGTTTTAGTACCGCTGTTTATAACAAAATCTTCGGCTTCCACTGTATCCGGTATGTTTTTAGCTGCTATTCCCGTAGATTATTTTTAACTGAAAGATTTACAATATCCGATGCAGGTTTTCCTTCCAGAGAGTTTAATGTTCCGCCCGAGTAATTCAACACAATGTTTTCGCCACTGTTTACTGCCGTCGAAAAATTGATGATTACCTTATTCAGTGTGCTGCGGCAAAGTTTTATATCCAGGGGGGTATTGTTTGAAGTAATCCTGAAGAAAACTGATTGTTCATAAGCATCGGCCATTGCCTGGTCGTAATGCAGCGTAACCGAGTAGCCGGTTGTGTCGAGCGAAACGGAGTCGAGGCGGGGATTCACAGGCTCAATAGTGTTTGCTACTGCAATTTCGAAGAAGTTAACCTGTGCATCGTCCTTTCCCGATAAATTTGTACCTGTGTATTGAATGGCACATTGGCTGTACGATCGCAGGCTATCCGAAGGGTGAACCTTATTTTCGCCGAATCGGCTTCAGGGAATTCGGTTTTTTATTATGGTGAGTTCTTTGTTTTTTGCAATTTCCCGGATCTTTAATCCTGCTGATACCGGCTCTTTTATTTTTTTTACTGAAGGCTAAATCTATGGTTTTATGGTCCGAAGATTGGGCTGTAATAGCAACTGGTGGCGCTCCCGTAAGCAGATTGAATACAGGTTTGTTTTCAAAGTTGTTCAACAAAAGACCTGTAGAAGTTGATATCTTTCCTTGGTAATAGGAGAGGGGTTATTTTATCAGTCGATACGATGTTTCTACCCAGGGTAAAGGTAAGAATTGCAGAGTCAGGGTCGTTTCGCACAATATTGGTTACAGTAATGGTATCATTTCCGTTAGCTACCACAGAAAACCCTGTAGCCGATAATTCATTGGAAACTGGCATGGAAAGCGACAGGGAGATCTTGTCAGGCTCAGATCCGGTGTTGGCCGATTTGAACGCTGGTTTAGCGGCTCCTTCAACGAGCATAAAAATGGTGCCATAGGGGGGTAATTCTATTACAATATCTCCATTCAAAGCTGTTGTGTAGGGTTTAATTTTCTCATAGGTATCAGTTGGGCCACCTTTCAGGTCGGCAGGGCCCTGCCCGTTGACAAATACTTTTGAGGAGAAGCTGCCATTATCGGTTCCTCCTTTCAGCAAGTAATAGTGGTATTGGGCTCCATGCTTAAAGTTGCTCATTTTAACTTTTACCTTTTTGTCGGTTTTGCTTTTATTGGCAAGCACTATACCACACTGGCCCGATGAAAACGTTGACGCGTAAGCGGCCACATCTGCATTGTCCGAAATGGTTTTGACCATTACATCGCCCATGTATTTCTGAAGGTAATAGAGGTAGAAAAACTCCGGTCGCATGTTGCCATGTCTTACTCCCGGCTCGTTGTACGAAAAAGTTCCCATGTCGCTCACTCCCGACCACCATCCAACGGTAGACCATCGCTGTGCCATACCGAAGCCGAGTTTTATAGCATCGCACAATACCATGGTTGCATGCATTCCGTTGATGTATGATATAAGTTGTGCCGAATCCCGGCATTGAATATTATATTCGGTGAGAGCCAGGGGCATAGGGTTCAGGCTGTATTTGGTAAAATAAGATTGCAGCACTTCGTTGAAATGCTTTGTATTTGACAGTGAATTGAAGATTGTCGGGATGGTTGAATTGTCCTGGTAAGGAGTATAGTAATTATGGAGGATGATAAAGTCGGCCTTATTCCGTACCTGCTGGAAAAGGCCATCATTCCAGGCAGTCTGGATTGGATCCCACGATGTGTAATCTTCCCATGCCTGAACGCCGATGTATATTTCGGCACCTACTTCATGGGCTGCTTTTCTCATGGAATCGATAAAAACCAGGCAATGGGCACCATAGGTTGCACCTGAGATAAATTTTGGACGCCCGTCGGTATAAAGCGAAGGGTCCAGTTCGTAACCCGACTGCCAGTTACCGAAGTTTTCGTTGCCAATTTCCCAAAAACGTGTGCGGCCTTTGTCGTACCGCACCCAGTCGGCCGCCAGTTGAGCAGCTTTTTGTACCGAATTTGCACTTTTGCCATACCTGGCATAGCCGTAGTTAACACAGATACACCCGGTGGCATTGGTTTCCTTTAAGGTTTTATAATAATCAGGTGTTGTTGCATCTTTTGTGTTTTGTTTCATGCCCAGCCAATAGTTGCGCTGGGTAGTTGAAGGGGCATCAATGGCAAGCCTTGCGGGCAGGTCGGTTGGGAGATCGGCTGCTGTAGCGGCATTCCAGAAATATTCGTTTGAAAGGTTCCCCCCGGGCCACCGGAGTACATTTGGCGAAAGATTTTTGAGATGACCAGTAGCAATGCTGTCGTGCTTAAAAAGCGACGAATAGGGGTTTAGGTTGCCTCCAAAAATATATTTCGACACTTTGTTAACAGTATCGCGGATATCAATTGTAATTGAAACATCGGGTGTTGCAGATGTTTGAGGAGTACTAACGCCGACCGGGTTTTCGATGTTTTTTGATTTCCAGTCGTTAACAAAAATTCCGGGATGGTTTTGCGCAAATCCATTGTTCAGGGCTGTCAGGCATATAACGCCACAAAGGGCAATGATTTTAGGGTTCATGTAAGTAGTTAATTCTTGTTTAATTATTGTATGGCTAAAGCACAGAAAGCCTCTAAAAGTATGGACAGTAACACATAATGGCTATATCATTCCGTCTGGTTTTTATATCATTTTATTGCAGGTGGAATTAAAAAGTAGTGAAAATTACGCAGCGAAGGAAGAGCGAAGGAAGAGCGAAAGGAGAGCGAACGAAGGGGTAACGAAGGAAGAATGAAAGAACAACGAAAGGAGCCTATGGCTTTTTTTCTTTCAGGTATTGGGTGGGATATTTTCCGAAATGGTTATAAAAACTGCGGGAGAAATTGGATTGCTCCGAAAAACCCAATTTAAAGCTTATTTCCGAAACGGTTAATTCTCCTGCCGATAGCAATTCTGCAGCCCTGTGCATACGGACTGCTTTAATGAGCTCACTCACCGATTGATCCGACAGTGCCTTCATTTTACGGTATAGTTGTGTTTTGCTCAACCCCAGCTTTTCGGCTACCCAGTCGGGCGTAAGTGAGGCTTCTTCAAGGTTTTCTTCAATCAAAACCACCATCTTTTGGATAAACTCATTGTCCATTCTGTTTATGGCTGGTTTGACATCATCTGGTGCTTTTGCTCCTGAAAAAAGATCCTTCAGTTTATGTCTTGAGTTGATGAGGTTATGGACTCTGGCTTTCAGGATCTCAGGGTTAAAGGGTTTGGTAATATATTCGTCGGCTCCCAGGTCATAGCTTTCAATTTTCTTCTGGTCGGCATGGAGCGCTGTGAGCAGGATGATGGGGATGTGACTTGTGTGGTAATCGCTTTTTAACATTCTGCAAAGGTCGGTACCATTCATTTCGGGCATCATTACATCGCTGATAACGAGATCGGGTATGGTCTCAACGGCAGTTTCGAACCCTTTCCGGCCATTTTCGGCTTCGAGCATCCTGAAGGTGTCTCCGAGCTCTAAACGGAGGAACTGGCGTACATCGGCATTGTCTTCCACTACCAGTATCAACGGGGTTGTTTCGGGCAATACTCCGGGAATCGCTATGGAATCTGAAAAAAAATCATTTTCTTTTTCGAAGTCTGGTTTTATTTGGGAGTTTTCCTTCAGCAAAGCCACTTCGAGTGAAACTGTAAAGGTTGTTTCTTTCCCGGCAATACTTTTTACTGATATTTCGCCACCATGCAGCGTTACAAGTTCTTTGGTCAGCGCTAGACCAATCCCGGTGCCTGTTTGCTCGCTGTTTCCCACCCGGTAAAAAGGTGTAAAAAGTTTATCCAGGGCTTCTGCGGGAATGCCAATGCCATTGTCGGTAATCTTTATTTCCACATATTGCGTTTTGCCCAAGGACTTCATGGCGGATAGAGAGGCGGTTATTTTCCCCCCGGCAGGAGTGTACTTGAACGCATTCGACAGTAGGTTGGAGAGAATCTTTTCAACTTTGTCGTGGTCGAACCCTGCAGGCAAATATTCATTTTCTGTAAGAAGGGCGAAATGTATATCATGTTGTTCTGCCTGCACGGCGAAATTGTCGCAAACCGAACGAAAAAGTCCGGTCATGTCGCTGTATGTGAGATTCAACTCTGTTTTGCCACTTTCAATTCTCCTGAAGTCGAGGATCTGGTTAATGAGGGTAAGTAACCGGTCGACATTGCGCTGCATGAGCTGCAAGTAGGTTGTGGTTTTCGGGTCGGCCTGTGGATTGGAAAGCATTTTTGCAACGGTCCGGAAATGAGGGTAAGTGGTGTACGAAATTCGTGCGAAACCTGAGTGAAAAACCCGACTTTGAGCTGGTGCGTTTCGTGTTCTTTTTCGCGTTGGAGCTTTTCGTAATATAAATCGTTTTTGTACTTGAGCCGTATTTTTTGAAACCGGAAATACAACCAGAATATGCCCGACAAAAAAACAGCGTAAATTATATAAGCCCACCATGTTTTCCACCAGGGAGGCAGAATGATTATGTTGAGGGAAGCTTTAGACGATGAATTTGCATATTGGTCGCTGGTGGCATACACTTCAAACGTGTATGTGCCCGGATCGAGGTTTGTATAAGTAGCCATCCGCTCGCGTGCACCGGCTTTACGCCAGTTTTTGTCGAACCCTGTTAAACGGTAATAATATTGCAGACCATAAGCATCCACATAATCCAGGGCTGCAAATTTCAGGGTGTAGCTGTTTTCGTTGTTTGTCAACCGGAGTTCTTTCAAGGTATTAATTGCTCCTGTATGCTTTTGTCGTTTTTCAAACTGATTCAATTGCATGGACTGGTCGTTAACCCGGATATCGGTAATGTATATAGGTGCAAGAAACCTGTCTTTCTTTATCCGGCGGGGGTCGACAACAATAAATCCATTGGTTCCGCCAAAGAAGATGTCTCCGTTACTGTCCTTCATAATAGCGCCGCGGGTGTAAATATTCCCCTGAAGCTCATCGTTAAAACTGAAGTTTTCCACTTTACCGGTTTTCTTGTCGAGCCGGGATAATCCCGTGTATGTGCCTAACCAGATATTCTGGTTTCCGTCGTCGAGAATACTTATTATATTATGATCCGAAAAACCATGGTTGCTGTTGTAGTTTTTAAATTTGCGTGTTTTCAAATCGTAACTGAAAACCATTGTCGGTTCCAATAAGAATATTGTTTTCGGTACTAATTGCCAGGGAGTTTATAATGTAACCTGCAACAGAATTGCCAGAGCTTGCCGGGAAAAAATGGTCGATTTGTCCGGTTGTAGTGTTGAAATAATTCAGTCCGTGAAAAGTGCCAATCCAGATATTGCCAATAGTATCTTTCACCAGCGATGTAGCCCCGTTGTTGGAAAGCTTATTGGTTTCAGGCCCCCGGGTAGTAATTCTTTTAAATTTTTGGGTATTACGGTTAAATATGCTGATGCCGTTTGAATGTGTAGCTGCAATTATGTTCTTTTGGTTGTCTTCGGCGATGGCCCAGATGTGATTATCGCCAATGCTGGTGCAGTCGTATGGGTCGGTTGTAAAACAGGTAAAGGCTTGTTTATTATCATTATATCTGCACAATCCGCCATCGAAAGTTCCAGCCCAGAGTGTTTTTTCCGAATCGATAAACAAGCTTATAACCGAGTTTGAACTTATAGAACCAGGTTTTTTATCGGCTCGGAAATGTTTAAATGAGCCTTTTTGCCTATCGAAACAATCAAGCCCTCCGCCATCGGTGGCGATCCAAACGTTTCCCTTTGCATCCTCTGCAAAAGCATTCACCACATTGTTCGAAAGGCTGTGGCTGTTCCCCGGGAAGTTGGAATATCGTTTCAGGGTATTGTTGTTGTGAAGGCTGGTTATATTCAGGTTGCCATTTTGGGTAATAGCCCATAAAGTTTGCTGTTTACCAATAAAAAATGCTTATGACTTTATTGCTAAGGATTGAAGTTGGGTTATTTTCGTTTTGCTTTAACTGCAAGAACCTCGCCGTTATGGTTGCTAAAACGGAGAACCCCTTCCCCGTCGGTTGCCACCCATATGTTTCCGGAGCCATCCTGTTCAATTTTCCAGATGTACGAATGCAGGAGCGTTTCTATTTTGTAGCTGTCGGGTTTTTCTCTCATTTGCAAGGTAACCAGACCTTTATCAGTACCAACCCAGATTTTGCGGTTACTATCGACAAATAAACTGGTTACCCTGTCGGAAATAAAATGTGATGCAACATTCCGGTGAACCAGTTTTTTGTGGTTTTTCCTAAGAAATACAATCCGTTATTTGAGGTTCCAACGATAAGTATGTCGCCGTAAAAAATAATTTCATCGATTTCAGTTCCCGGAGGCAAATTGTCCATTGGAAAAGGAACCAATAATTCCTGGTCGGGCAAAAGCTGATACACATTAAGTGTGCTGTAAACAATAGGATTACCATTCGGATTTTCAGTAATGCCAAGTATCCTTTCGTTCATTTCGGTAATGGTGCCGTCAAGATGCTTCACTTTTATATGGCGGAACGATTCACTGGATGGCAAAAATAGTTCGAGTCCCAGAGAACTGCCAATCCAAAGCCGATTCTTCTTGTCTTCATAAATTGAATAAACGCTTTTACCCGGAGCGAGTTATTTTGGAGGGGTTATTTACAAAATTCCTGAATTCGTATCCGTCGAATTTGTGAAGTCCGATATCGGAGCCAAACCACATAAAACCGTTGCGGTCCTGGTGAATAAAGTAACAAGTCCTCAGGAAGGGTAATCCTTCATTTTTGGTAATATGCCGGAATTGGATATCCTGCCCCGTTGCAATAAACGGAAAGAATAAACCCATAAGGAATGCATATATCAAAGGTTTGCCCAACATAGCCATTGACCTCTAAAGGTAAATTGCAGCCAATATAGGAAATAATTGAAGGAGGATCAAAACAGCTCAGGTAATTTAGTTAGTTTCCTTGCGAAATCCTTGCCTTTGCTTGCTTTTTTGATGGCTGCGCTCATGGATCCCAGTGTATCGGCAACGATCGTATTTACAACAGTAATCGGCATGGAAATGTTCATCTGGCTGCCCAGCGCGCGGAATTCGAATTTCGCACCCGTAAACGCGAACGGAGAGGTCCGGTTCCGGTCGGTCGAATCGCGGTTGAACTGGGGAAGATGGCTGATTCCCAGATCGACGATATCTTTCTTGGAGACTTTTG
>JAAUTT010000153.1 GCA_012031335.1 Bacteroidales bacterium
ATATCCGGTTACCATCGTAGAACCCATTGATTCTTATTGAATCCTGTTCTGATATAAAAATGGCCTGCAACTTGATATTTTCACTCGGGTTAATTTTTGCCGCAAGTTGGAATGTAATTTCAATCATTCCCCACTTTTCAACATCGGGTGTTTTTCCTGCAAGACCTATCAGTGAAGCTCCAAGTAAAATAAACGCAAAAATATTTTTAACTTTCATAAAGTTTAATTTGTTAATGTCTTACGCATTTAAAAACTCACTTAATAAACTACTTTAAAGATGCAGGCCTGACCGATGTTTTGAAGATGGAATTTTTATCCTCCATAATTATTTTTCTGGCAAATTCAGTCTTCCAATCCCCAAATTTTCCGTTTTTGGTTAAATCATAAGCGCCAATTTCCTGGCAATCGCCATTTACTACTGCTCCCCACGACCATGTCACCCAACCAACCTTAAGTTTCTGGCACTGTTCAATCGTATACTCATAAGGCCAGTCGATGCGGTCGCAACCTCCTTTCAACTGTGGCCCTTCTCCGAAAAATAAAGGAATGTTCTCTTTAACCACAAGATTAAGAAGATTATCAATCCGTTTTTCAGCTCTTCAGCAGTATCATCCTTCCAGTAAAGGTGAACGGAAAACAATAGATTTCTCTCGGGATCGCTGTTCATAAGGGCATCCCAGTTCGAAGTAATATTGCCTTCATCCTTGCCCCAATCGGATGCATCAATGATCAAAGGCACTTTATATCCAGCTTCACGTAGTTGTTTTACAGCATCACTATAATACCTGAGAAACTCTTCGTTGCTGGTTTTTGGTCCAATTTCGTTTCCAATATTCAACAGCACCCATTTTTTATGTTTTTCCATGATTTTAAAAACCTCGGGTTTTTTCCAATAATCAAGGAGTGATTGCAACTTGCTCCAATCACCTGTGGCATCATGAAGTTCAACAATTGGAATCATTTTTGATTTCAGACAATTTGAAATTAAAGAATCAAGCAATGCCGGAGAACCAGAAGTTAACCAGCAAAGGCGTGCGCAATTGGAACCGGTTTTTGCTATTTCGGGCAAAATGGACGACAATGTAGGGTCGTTTTTATACCAAATTGCCATTTCATTAATTCCCCTAAGTACAATTTCCTCATTTAACGAAGAATATAAATATCTTCCTTTTACATGTAAAGTTTGAGAAAAGGATATCAAATTAACTGAAATAAACATCAGTATTATAAGTACTTTTTTCATACAAAATATAATAAAATTAATGTCAATTCTACATTATCGACCACCTGCTCCAGTTGTTATTGTCGATGAGTATACATTTTTGAATTCTATAAGCCCTTTCTGCCAGGTCGCTAATACCACTCAGAGGGGTTGATCACCAAATAACGCCTGGGGCTTAATTTTCTAATTTTTCAACTGCCCATAAATACCCATACAAAGCGTTTTTACCGCACATAGTTTGCTGAGGGGTAAATTCAGAATGAGACCAGAAATTGGGTGTATTAAAATATCCTTGTGCCTGTGGCCACTTTGAATAAGATGGATAACACTGATTTGTAAGAACACTGGGCTTTCCTGAGGTTATTTCCGGCATCCAGTCCCAGGTATTCAGATAAGGTGTATGCCCAGGGTGTTGACCTGGCACACCATCATTTTGTCCAGTTGTAAAAATATTAACTACACTGCGTTTATTCTCCAAAATAGTTGATGCAGTGGTCAATTTCAATTTGGTTCAACGGATTTCTGCCTAATCCCCAATCTGCTTCGAGAATGAGGGCATCCTCAAATGTTTTTTTCATCGAAGGGTTATCTGTAATTGCATGAGCAAGAATAGTTCTTTGTACATTCTGGGCTGTTTTGAAATAACCTTCCGAATCATCTGTTTGACCGGCGGGAAGGACGTTTTCTCATCATTGCAACCTCTTTAGAGAGCGCTTCGTTAATGATTGAGGATTTCATATTGGAATAGAGTTCCGGATAATGGACTTCCTGATCGGTAAAAAGATAGGCCACTGTTGCCCAGAATTGATTACGGTTTTCGTTGATAATTACAGATTTTCCAGATTTACAAAGAGTTTCTTCATGCATGATATCTTCATATTTTATATCACCAGTAACATTATAAAGAAAAGCTGCTGCAGACATCATAATGTCTCTTCCTTTCATTCTGTCAAAACCATAATTATCAAGCATTTTATCGGAAAGCAGACTGGCATATTTAAAAGCATTGATCGCTGAATCACGGTATTCCTCCATCAAAGGAGTAATTCCCGTGTACCTAAAAGCGTTAGATAACATAGCACTATTTAAAGCGTTAGTCCAGGCTGCTATGGCTGTATTACCTGCCTGATAAAGAATATTTATTTTGAAGAATCTACCTTTATTTCTGGGTCGAAATTCTTATGAAACATTGGGTTTGATAAACCATGACTATATCCTCCCTGATGGCGTAAGCGAAGAAAAAAATCAACTTCATTTCTTGCTTCATCTATCACATCCGGAATCCCATTACCGCTCTCTGCTATTCCGGTTGAATCATCATCAATACGCCATGTGTAACAATGTATGGCAGGAGCATATTATAAATGATGGGAACATGTCCAAGATGGCGATCCCAATCATAGGCATCCGAGTGGCCACCAAAAGCCTGATTATTTTCAGGATTTCCCGGGATTGAGTATTTTGCGAAAAAGTCAGCCTGGTCCCAACGATCACCTCCTCCCTTCCATTCAGGGCGATATGGCTGCATATCTGTTATATAAACTCTAGTATCAAAAGGTGAAACACCGGGAATATAGAGTGGTCTTCGCGGAACAGGTTTTCCATTACCAAGACTATCCTGTCCTATGCGCATATAGAAATATCCAAGGAGTGAAACCGCAATGGATAATAGTATGCAGTTTGACCAATGGTAAAGTTTTGACTGCAGCCTATACCTTCAACAACCAATCGATAAGTACCCGTTTTATTTATATCTGAAAAATCAATCGTCCACACATTTGATCCAATCAGATTGTAGTTGCCAACATCCGATTTGTTCTTCATCCAAAAATTCAATTTAGATATATGTATGGTGTCTCCGGATTCGATATTGTGCAAATAGACATTATTTTCTTCAAACGAACTGTAATCTCTGGCGCCTCCGTCTCCAAGCCACATATAAACATCAGCTGACTTGAGAGAACCATTGTAATCAAATCCATTTATATTCAAATGAATGGCTTCACTTATTGAACTGAAAACATCATATTTGAAATCAATAACTGAACGATCAGATTGAAGTTGTTCGTCCAGATGAATCTGATAAGTTTTACCTTGTTTAAGTGGATATGGTAATTTTAAAAAAATATATGCTGGTAGGTGAAGGTATGTTCAAAGTCGGAACCTTTAAATGCGCGTAGTTTATCCCCATTTATCTTGCTTTGTCTAAAACAGGCTAATGGGTATACGATATTATTAGAATAGTTTGCATCATCCGGTGAAATTATTGACCAATTCTCTGCAAGTTGAGAAGCTTTAAGGTTAAATGGATTTCCATATGTTATTACCTCACTAATTGTAGTATCGAAGGCATGCCCTAAAAAAGCAGAGGGTCCTTTCCCGGTATCATGAAATAATACCTCACCATCATAAAATAATAATTGAATATGTTGTTCATCAACAACCTGAAAAGAAATGAATTTACTTCCATACATCGATTGAAATGAAAACAACAGAATGATATAGCTGAAAATCAAAATTTTATTCATTGAAAAAATAAACAGATTTGAAAACTAAACGGGTAAGTAAAAAAAACCAAAAAATACCATAAAAGAATTTCAGGAATCCTATTCTGTGGTTTTTAGGTTATCGTGTACAATGCTATAAATAAGAGGCATGCCTTCACCAGGCTGCCCCCTTATAAAAAAGATTATGTGATTATTGAACAACAAACATTTTGGTTTCTGATGATTTACTGTTCACGGTTAATTTAATCAAATACGTTCCGCTGGTAAATTCACTTGAATCAAAACTGATTTTGAAGGTACCTGCGTTTACCCTGCTGTTATAAAGGTTTTGTATTTGCTGTCCATAAATATTATAAACTGTTACATTTACAAAGCAGGCTGAGGTTAATTTTTTTGAAATCGTAGTTAATCCTTTTGATGGATTAGGAAAAACAGACATTAAACCATCAACAATGCTTTGTTTTTCATGAATACCTGAAATAAATTCAAAAGTTCCAGCTTTTATATCTGATACAATTTCATCATAGTCCTCTTTATCAACATCTGATTCCCATTGTGTTTTTTTAGCTGGAAACCAGTTTAAATCGCCAATCGGATATCCACGATAACCACTTCCCTGAAGTTCAATATTTGAATAACTTAGATTATATTGGTTAGCAGCTACAGGTAGAGTTAACTTAGTGGTATCAGGACCGATGCCCCATGCCCCACTTCCAAAATCAAGTTCATATGAATCATCAGGATCGCTGGTGACGCTTCTTGCAAATGCGATAAGATCGTTGTCATCCCATGTATAGCTGGTAAATCCCGGATCCAGTGTTTTAACGCTTTTCGTTTCATCCCAGTAATAATATTCATAATCTCCCGAATCGAATTTTTTAAATGTAGTATCCGTCATAAATCCGTATGTACCTTCCGGAGAATTGGGCATTGCCCACCATTTTCCACCATTGGCAGTATCGGTTGATGATAATAATCCTTTGTTGCTTTCTCTCCAGGTTCTAATACCTTCTGAATAAAAATTGTTATTGTAACCAGCCATGTAAATACGATCTTGTTCCACCGGATTATGAACTGTTTCTCCATTCACTGTATAGCTTACCGTATCATCACCATCTTTAAAAGTACATAAATCAATGATACCGGTTGGTGAACCGCCGTTACAATTATTTGCCCTAAAATCAATATTTTCTCCGGCAAATTCAGGATTTACAAATAAATTGTTCATCATTACACCTTCTTTTGCCCACATGGTTGAGAAAGGAAATAAAGCGTGGTTAACAATGGTATTGTGGTTAATCCACAATGATTTGATATAGTTAGCTCCATCCATAGTTAAAATTGCCGCCATACCTTCCATAAAGGTATTGTTTTCGATATACACATCTCCTGCAGGTCCTCCCTTGCAGTCGATAATATAACCATGCCAGTTTCCTGAATATGGACCACCATTAAAACGCACCAGATTGTTGGTAAAAGTAAAATCACCAATACCTCCACTCCAGGCCTGAATGAAAACTGCATCCATGTGGTCAATAATACAATTATTGATCGAAACATCAAGATCCTTGGTACTCATGTTAATACCCCCATTGGCCCAACCTCCGCGCTGATGTTCCAGGTTTGCACACATAAAATGTATGCCATCTAGGGTCAAATTACTTGAAAACGAGGCTATATTCCATGAGTTTTGTGACCCATTTGTAGTACCCATAACTACAATGGGACGGTTCCCTTCTCCTTCTGCAGCTTTAAAAGTAATATCCGCTTTACCGTTAATCTGACCATCTAAAATATAGACTCCATTTCTCTCCAAAACAAACACCGTACCATTTATGGTATCCTCTTGTTCAGCTACCACTACATCCAATGCAGCGTTTTCAGGAGCCACTCCATTGGGAGCTACATCAACAATTGTTTGAGCAAAACCAGCCATGGTAAGTAAACCGATTAAACAACCTGTAAGCGTAAATTTTTTGTTTTTCATAATTAAAAATGTTTAAGTTAGAAAATGATTTAAAAATTAAAATTGGTATTTAAATCCTGCGATTATAAAATTTGAGTATTGTTCATCCTTCTGAGTATATTTATCGGAACTGTTTTTTGTCGCGCTACCGGAAGGAGTCTCTCCATTTACCTTTGTTGTTTCCGACAAATAAAGATAATCTCCACGTATGGCATTATTCAAATTACTTGCATTTAGGAAAATCTGTAATCCTGTAATCCAGGGAATATCCTGAGTAATTGAAATATCCCATTGCTGGAAGGATGCGCTATATTTTTCTTCCTCCTTAACATCGTGGACATTAGCAACAAATCCAATAAATGTTTCAGGAACTTTTCTATACGAAACCCTTATTGAAAAGCCTTTGTAATCGTACCCCAAAGATGAATTAATGATATGTTTGGCCTGGTTAATCAGTGGTGTTTTTAGTGTGGTGTCCGAATAGACCGTTTCAAATTCAAATGGGGGATTAAATCCAAACAATTTTTGATAGTTCCCTGGTCTCCGTTTGTTCAGAAGTATTGAATGTATAATTGATATTAAAGGTCAGACCATTAAACGGTTGTGGCAGGTACCAGAAAGAAGTTTGCCAGTCGATTTCAACTCCTTTAACAAACGCATTGTTAGGATTGTTAATAACAAATGCATTCAACATCCCGAAAATTATTAAAATCAATTGGCAAATTATATTCAAGTATTTCTTCTAATTTACTGACTGCAAGTGGATTATTTTTATTAAATTTTCTGGAATATTCAAATCCTTCAATTCGTTTCAGAAATCCACCAATAGTAAAAAGACCAAGTTTTGGAGTGTTGAATGAAAAGTAAATATCGTAATTATGTGACAAAGCAGGTGTTAGCTTAGGATTCCCAATATTTTGCAGATTATTATCTGTATCGATGGAGTATTTAGGAATAAAACTTGTATACTGTGGCCTTGCTATGGATTGAGTATAAGCTAATCGTATATCCATCCATTTGAAAGGCATAATCTTTGCATTCACCATGGGTAGAAAATGGTGATTCTCCCTTATACTTAAATCTTTATTTTTAGACAAGGTATCGAGGGTAATATCCTGGAAATTTTTAAAAATTGTGCCCCATGAAGTATATTCTGTTTTTGTATTTTCATATCGTACACCTCCGATTATTTTTATAAAACGGGTAATATTCAAATCAGCCATCAAATATGCCGCTGAAGTAGTTTCAGTGCCCGAATAATCATCACCAAGTCTTCTGAAAAGATTGGTCGCACCTTTATCGGTTTTCCATTCATCGAGATCTAGGTTATGAACAATTTGTTTAACATACTCAGGCTCAATATAACCATTTAGAGTATATCCGTTATTAATTATGGATTCTGAAAAGTCACTAAACAGGTTATAAACTGGTAAACCAATACCTGTTTGCACCAAACTTAAGGGATCTGTAAAATCAAGATCCGGATTTTGAGCTATAATATCATTTACAAGAAATTTTCCATTACCAACTGTCAAAGTTGATCCATAAGACCGTGTATCATAAGATCTTGATTTTTGCCGGATTTTTCCACCTAATTTGAAGTTACCACTGATCTGTTCAGAAAATGCAAATGGTATTTCATAGTCAAGACTAACCATTTTTTTCGTCTTCTGTAAAATCATTAGCTTCAGAGGAAAGAGTGGACATATAAAAAGAAGAATCATTAGCCAGACTGCCTAAAATGTTGGCTGCATAATACGGACCAATATTGTATCCACTGATTAGGTCCCTGGCCTCCTGACTCAATTCCGTATTAGTAAAAGTACGCGTTTGGCCAATGTTATAATCATAAGGCTTCTCACTGGCTGCTTTATTATAAGCAGCACTAATCTTTAGTTTAGTTGAATGAATTTTTTGTTCAATGCTAAAAGCATTTATATAGGTTAGGGTATTAAACGAACTAACATCTATTCCTTTTGATAGAGTAGGGTTACCAACAGTCATGCTTCGATCAATTGTTTCATCATCAAGGCCATTTATAAAACTGCTGAAGGTTATTTTGGTGTTTTCCAGTTTAAAATCCATGAATAGGCTTAAACCTTTACGTTCTCTTATTATATCACCATAATAAAAGGTAGAAGAAGGTCTGGGAGAAATCACACCTCCATCATCAATGCGGTTGGGATTTATATTAATCAATCCAACATAATTTTCAACCCGATTGGATATCCGGTTAATTCGTTCGTAATTTCCTACCAGAGTTACACCCAGCTTGTTTTTAAAGAAACGATTACTCAGTTGTAAGGTGGCCAAAGGATTAAATGTTTTTCCCTGAAGTGTACCGGGAAACCTGTTCTGCAATAACATATTAACATGAAAACCCTCCTCAGCGTCTTTCAATTTCAGATCAATGATCCCACCCACAACATCTGCGTCATAGTCAGGAGTGAGCGTCTTTTTCACTTCTATTCCATCAACCATAAAAGGTGATATACCGGCCAAACTGACTGAATTATCGTCAGAACTTGATGATGGAGCCCTGACCCCATTTACCGAAACCAGGTTATAACGGGCATCCATTCCTCTTACAATTACTTTATCTCCTTCTCCCGCACTACTTGTATCGGAAACTCCGGGTAAACGGCCTAAAGATTCAGCTAAATTGGCATCCGGAATCTCCTGATTTT
>JAAUTT010000154.1 GCA_012031335.1 Bacteroidales bacterium
GCTCTTTCCGTCAAGATTTCCGGCACCTGAGTATTCATAATCAAATCCGTCGCTCTGAGGAATAAAATCTTTTTCTTCAATAACCAGATAATTACCTTCTCCGGCATTTTTTTTAAGCAGTTTAATAATATCCTTTTGAGGGTCGGCATCCGAGACTATTACACCTGGCTTTCCTTCAATCCCAAATGGCACTTCAATAAATTCAATATTTTCGGTATCGTCTTCCAATAAAAAACTGGTTAATTCAAAGCTTTTATGAACCATAAAATCGTACCCGCCGGCAAAATCGACAGCCCCATAAATGATATTATGAACAAGCACGTAATCGACTTCGAGCAATCCTTCCTTTTCGCTCATTTCGTCGAGTACATTTTCGAATTCGCTTTCGCGGATGGCATGAAGATAAAAGGAATCCTTGACACCCAGGCAATACAGATCGACCAGATAAAAACCACAGGTAATTTTCCCATCGGGGTGTTTACGCGATACAATGATTGAAGCTTTTCCGCTTTCGAACCACCTTTCGTTAATATAACACTCTCCTAAAGGCAGCTTCCTGGCACTGGTCCGGATAAAATCCTCGGGTGAATTCGCTCCACTATTTTCCTTTTCTTCTATTAAACTTGCCATATCACTTGTTTTAAGGGCGCAAAATAAAGATTATCCCGGAGAAAACATGGCCCCAGGATCAATTTAGATACTATTCCAGTCGAATCGTCAATAATGATAAGGCATTGATGTAAAAATTCCGCATTTTCCTGAATTAATGGTTAAATTTACTCACCCTAACGTATACACCATGACCTATTCAAAACTCAAATGCTGCTCTGTTTTGTATTTTCAGTTACAGTATATCATTCCGAAAACATTATTATAACAGTTTAAAAGAGAAACATGAAAAGATTTTTTTGTTTTTTTTAATCTATGTCTTGCAATCACAATATTTAATGCAAGGACAATTCAGGCTCAGAATATTTCCCAGATATTTAGCGATCTGAAGGGTAAAATGGGTGAAATAACTATCGATAAAATGACTTACAACCAATCGATAGAAGTTTTGGACGAAAGTAAGGGTAAAATCAAATACGAGTCGGTAGCAGTAAACGAAAAAGGAGAATCGGAAAAAACAGCTTACGAATTCTATGTTACGGATATTGATAAAAACACATTAATCCGCAAACCTTCGGGTAAAAAGTTTTTTGTGAGTTTATCGCTCAATAACAAACAGAAATTTATTAAATATTATAAAAACGACAAATTTGAGTCGTACAGCGATAATGTTGAAATACTGGTTATTGGTGCCGATGTTGCCCAAAATGTAATTGACCTGTTTAAGTCGGCCATGCCGTTAATTAAAAACAAGGAACAAACCTGGGCAACTGCAGCAGAAGCGCTTAACTGGCTTAAGTCGAACATTGGCGAAGTAAAGGATAAAACCGGAACAATAGAACAGTCCTTTACTTTTAACGATAGTAAAACCAATCTGTTAGAACTCACAATCCGAAATACCGATACAAAAGGTGTTACAACCGAAGAAAAATACAATTGGAACCTTACCGACATAAATAAAAACAAACTATTGGTAAAAGTAACAGGAACCCTTCTGAATGTTGTGCTGGAAATAAAAAATAACGATAAGTATATTCGTTACATGAAAGGTTCAGACTTACAGAATTATACCAGCACCCTTGAAATTGCATCCGACGATATTGACAAGGCCCGCAACCTTATTGCTGCTTTTTCAACATCTGTCGATAAAAGCAAGCCACAGACCTTGGAGTTTAAAACACCCCGGGAAGCCCTGGAATATATTAGAGCGAATGTTGGTGAGGCTGTATCCGACCAGAAATCGCGGAAACAAAAAGTAGAATTTACCGGAGATACTCAGACCCAATTTTCGTTTTCGACGGAGGAGACCGATTCGAAAGGGAAAACCCTTAGCAGTGCTTACGAATTTTATCTTGAAGATGCCGAACCCAATGTTATTTTTAAGGTTAGCGGCAAAAAAATACTTATTCCGGTACTTATAACCGGTAAAAATAAATTTATAAAATATACCAAAGATAACATCTTGCAAAATTATGTGGAGGATATTGAAATATACCTGAACGACCTGGAAATGGCCAGAGATGTAGCCAATGCATTCAAAAATTGCTACAAAGGGCAGATTTCGACAATGCGGAAGTTTGGCACTGCCGCTGAAGCCATGAAATTTCTGGGTGGAACCATTGAAGGAGCAACAATAGTATCCGATATATACAAAATAACCTTCGACGGAAGTGAAACTGATCCTTTTCCGTGTAACTACTCCACAAGTAAAACAGATGCCAAAGGTATTACTACCGACGAAAGCTTCCTGTTTTATCCCTATCAGTTGGATGCAAACTCCATAAAAGTAAGTACTGAAGGAAAATACCTAAACGTTAGTGCTTTGATTTCGGGTAAAAAATCATTTATCAGAAAAGTAAAAAAAGACCAGACGAGTTTTATAAATGAGCTTAATATCATGGTTTTTGATGTTAAAAAAGCAAAAGAAACAGCCTCCGCACTCAAATACCTGGCTGCCAACACTACACCTAAAGCAAAAACCTTCTCCGATAAAAAAGCTGCCCTCGATTTTGTAAAACAAAACACCAGCGACATCACCAATGGAACAAAAAGCATTAAGCAGAAGATAGAAACAGCCGAAGATAGTCCCTGTAAACTTACCCTGACTGTAAGCACAACGGATGACAAAGGTAAAACCACTGAACAGGTTTTTGAGTTCTCCTTATCGGATATAAACAAACAGGGAATTGATTTTAAGCCTTCGGATGCCAACATGTCGGTTTTGTTAAGTAGCAAAAACAAGCAAAAGCTTATTAGGGTATATAAGGATGGTGTTCAACAATCGTTTGGATCGGATGTAATGATTCTTTTCCCGGATGTGGAAATGGCAAAGAATATAACGGAAGCCTTGAAACTGGCAACCACTCAGTGTGAATAAAAAATATGCGCTCCCCTGTAAACTATGCAGGGGAGCGTATTTATCAATATAGGTAATTTTACCTTTCAGTTGTTTTAAAAAAAACAAACTCTTTTCAAAATGGATGCACAGATAAAATATTACGAAAACAAACTGGCCTACGAAATGGACCCGGCCGATTTATATGAAGCATTAAATACCGGCGAAAAAATTATTGTTATAGATGCCCGCAGTCCTTTAAGTTACGAAAAAGAGTGTATCCCCGGCGCTATTAATATACCGCACAGGGAAATGAATAACGATACCACACGTTACCTCGATAAGGATAATTTCACTTATATCGTTTACTGCGATGGCATAGGTTGTAATGCCTCCACCCATGGCGCTCTGAAGATGACACGTCTTGGTTTCAGGGTTAAAGAACTTATTGGTGGTATAGCATGGTGGAAACGCGATGGTTACCCTACTGAAGCAATGAATACCACTTTGGTGGATATCCACAGGCCTATAGGTTGTAATTGCTGAAGAATATTGCCTGATGAATCAATTCAGGAAATGAAGCTTAACCCAAATTAAGCTATAGAAACTTAATTTGCCATCCTGGCCAAAACCGACAAACTTTCTGCGGCATACACCAGGTTAAAATAATTTGCAGCCTTATAAAGTATGACTAAAAACGGCGAGGACACAAAAACAGAATAGATTTGTGTCCTCGCCGTTTTTAAAAATATAATATGCTATTTGAGATAATCATCGAAGTAGTTTGTTATCTTACTCATCAGATGCATACGCTCCATACCCCTTACATTATGCTCGGTGAGCGGGTATACAAAGTAATCGACCGGAACATTGTTTTTTATACATTCCTGGATAAATACAAGGCTGTTTTGCCATACTACAGTAGCATCTATTGCGCCATGGATAATCAGTAGTTTACCTTTAAGGTTCCGGGTTTTCGATACCAGAGAAGTGGAAGCATAGCCATCGGGATTTTCCTGCGGGGTGTCCATATATCTTTCACCATACATTACCTCATAGTATTTCCAGTCGATTACCGGACCACCAGCTACGCCTGTTTTAAACACCCCGGGATGATTTACCATGAGTGAAATTGTCATAAACCCGCCATAGCTCCAGCCATGTACACCTACCCTGCTCATATCCACATAACCCAGGTTTTTTAAAAGCTTTACACCTTCCATCTGGTCAGCCATTTCAGCCACACCACACTGACGATGTATCACATTTTCAAAGGCAAGTCCTCTGTTTGCCGATCCACGGTTGTCGACCGTAAGCATTACATACCCTTTTGAGCCATCATGTAATCCCATAATCGTGCGCCTCCCAGCCAGCGGTTACTTATGAGCTGGGCATGAGGTCCGCCGTAAACATAAATAATGGCAGGATACTTTTTTGTGGAATCGAAACCTGCAGGTTTGATCAAACGATAGTATAAATCTGTTTTCCCATCGGCGGATTTAATAGTGCCAATGTTCATCTGAGGCATATCATATTCTTTTAGCGGATCGGAAGCATTGAGAAGGGTGCGGATTACCTTCCCCTTTGTACCAACCAGGTTAATGGTTCTGGGATTGGTAGTACTGGTATAATCATCTATCCAATATTTAAAATTCTTATGCAGTACCAGCCTGTGTGTACCGGGAACATTGGTGAGCTTTGTTTTCTGCAAGGTAACCGCATTAATACAATAAGCATGAGTTTCGATAGGACTGGGTTCGGCCGAAGTATAATACACATTATCCTGTGCATCAATATCCAGAATGGTATTTAGCTCCCAGGAACCGGAAGTTAGCTGTTTAATCATTTTCCCTGTGATATCGTAAATATAAGCATGGTTATATCCATCGCGCCGCGACTGGTAAATAAACCAACCAGTATTTTTCTTCAGAAAAACAAGCGAATTAAGCGGTTCCAGATATTTGTCGTTATGTTCTTCGAAAAGCGTTTTCACCAACGATCCATTGGCAGTAAGATATTGATTGAGTAACATATGATTCTGCTGACGGTTGAGAACCTGAATATATATATGCTTTTCGTCGGGCGACCAGGTGATATTGGTCAGGTATTTCTCAGAAACTGTGTCCTGCTTCTCGATAAAAACAGTATTTTGTGACGCAAGATTATAAACACCAAGGCTTATATGCTCACTTGCCATGCCAGCCATCGGGTATTTTACAGGATTAACCTTTGCCTGACGTTCCGTAATATCCACCAGCGGGTAGTCACCAACCTTGCTGTTATCTTTCCGGTAAAAGGCAATATAATTACCCTGGGCCGACCAATAAATTCCTTCGTTAATTCCAAATTCGTTACGGCTTACCGACTGTCCATTAATAATATCCGGATTTTTGTCGGACGTTATCGGTATGGGTTTATTGTTGGTCCCAATTACAAACAAGTTATTATCCAATGTATAGGCAATTTTCCGGGAATTGAAGTGCAGACTAATATTTTCGGCTTTCTCGGGAAGGCGGATACTCGCGGTTATTTTACCTGTGGCAATATTTATACAAATCCAGTTTTGTTCTGTGCTGAAATAAAACTCCTGCTCACTCCCCCAACTGATGTAGGGAATATACTGAAGGGTATCAGCACCGTTTTGTTTTAAAAGCATATTCAACGACTGGAGCGAAAACAGCTTAACAGTATCGGCTTTTGTAACCGATTGCTGATAAACATTGTAGTAATCCTGGAAAGTAAAGTTATCAGAATTACCTCTCCATTGCAGGTTTTGCATACTTGCAGGAGCCAATTCGCGGCGGATTCCAACTTCAACATCCCTGACAGTAAAAGTTTTGTTTTGAGCAAAAGCGGAATAACTCATTGCTATTCCAATTATTAACAGAAAAAAATGCTTCATCAATTCTAGATTATTATTTTTCATTAAAAGTTTACCTGATACAACTTTAAACACCTTAATACCCTTCGGCGACAAAACCCTTAAGGAATTGCTACCCACCTTCATCCCCATAAATACCAGCTATTAAACCGCATTGTAAAGGATAATTGTAACAAATACAAATATTGTAAAAACAATTGACATAGTATAGCACGACCTGAGAGCCACGAAGAAAATGTAAAATTTGGAATGCTTTGTATTAAGAAATACAACCCTTTGCTATAGTTTTACATATTAAGATTTTCAACTTCAAAAACATTTATGAAAGAAAAGCTAATTCAATATTTCTTAAAAATCAGCACGCTTTCGGAAGAAGAAATAAAGCTTATATCAGAAAGTATGGTAATGAAAAAATATGAAAAAGAGGCGTTTTTAATAAAAGAAGGACAAACTAATAACAATACCTTTTTATCCTTGAAGGTTGTGTACGTCAGTTTAACATTATCGACGGAGAAGATATAACCACCAATTTTTTCACTGAAAATCAATGGATTATTTCGCCAGGAAGTTTTTCCAATAATGGTCCATCACTGCACTACCTGGTTTGTATTGAAGATACCACAGTTGTAATTGGCAATGAACAAAAAGCGCAGGAACTCTTTAAACAATATCCCCACCTCGAAACTATTTCAAGAGCAGTGATGGAAATAGTATTTGCCGAACAGCAGAAAATAATGACCTCCTATATTACAGATTCACCCGAACAAAGATATTTACGACTGTTGGAAATGCGTCCGGAAGTATTCCAGAGAGTACCTCAGTATCAACTTGCAAGTTATATAGGTGTTAAACCTGAATCGTTGAGCAGAATCAGAAAAAGGATTGCTTCGCGAAAAAGTTAAGCTGAAGGACTTTTTATTCGGATGTTAATCTGAAACCTTTAACGATAAGCCAAAAACTCAGAAAAATCTCAAATAATCCACCCGGAACTGATAGCATTACGCCAACTTTAAAACCATAGAGTTCAAGTACAGTTCCAGAAATAAAAATAAGATACCCTATCAACCCCCAAATAGCCAGAATCCTTGGTACGAGTCTTAGTTTATGCATCAAATAGCACAAAATCAGCCCTCCGACTCCCCATAAAGCCATTCCAATCTGATATGCATAATAATTACCACTGGTCAAAACTTCGGATAAAGATTGGAACATCACACTTTCAGAAGCTTTTCGACAATAACCACCTCATTTAAAGGAATAAGCATTAAATAAAAAACCGCACCCAAAGCCAACATCAGTGTACCTGCCATTGCCAGGCTAAAATAACCTAAAGCCAGATGTTTACTGTACTTTCTAAAAACGCTATAGAAATCGAAATTAGTCCAACATTAAACAACGTATGGAATACCGCCATCAGAATTACACCTGTAACTATAAGATTTTTATTTATAAACACTTCTCGGTGATCGTTTATAGCTGCTGTAGCTGACTCGATTAGCACACTTCCCAAACCATACGATATAAAGGAAAATATAAAAAATATCCCGATGCGTTTTTCACTCCATTTCTCCAAAATCATAGCATTACCTTTTTAAGTTAAACTTTGCAAATGCAAAAGTACGGGCTGGTTTTCTGCCCTGCATTGACTTTTGTTAAGAAATGACTTCAGGTAAAAAATCTGAAACTATTGGAATATCTGTTGTGGCTTATTCCAGTTCCCGGTTTGCGATGTAATTCCGCCACTTTTCAATTAACTGTTGCATGTCGGAAGGTATTGGAGAGTCGAAGGCCATCCATTGCTGCGTTACCGGGTGGTTAAATGCCAGGGATTTTGCATGAAGCGCCTGCCTGGGAAGCATTTTGAAACAGTTCTGCACAAACTGTCTGTATTTGGTGAAGGTCGTTCCTTTCAGGATTTCGTTACCACCATAGGTTTCGTCGTTAAACAGCGGATGTTTTATGTGTTTAAAATGTGCGCGTATCTGATGGGTGCGTCCGGTTTCGAGTTTACATTCCACCAAAGTAACATAGCCAAGGCGTTCCAGCACTTTCCAGTGAGTAATGGCATGTTTGCCTTCAGAGCCATCTTCAAAAACGCTCATTACTCTGCGGTCGCGTAAACTTCGCCCTATATGGCCTGTAATAGTACCTTCATCTTCCTTAAGAGCACCCCACACCATGGCAATATAGCGACGGTCGGTGGTACGGTTAAAAAACTGACTTGCCAGTTTATTCATGGCAAAATCGTTTTTGGCTATCACCAAAATACCCGATGTATCTTTATCTATGCGGTGCACCAATCCGGGGCGCAACTCACCCGACGAAAACATCGGGTTATCTTTCAAATGCCATGCTAATGCATTTACAAGTGTACCAGAAATAGTTACCATGGCCCGGATGAACGACCATACCGACGGGTTTGTTGATGACGAGCAGGTCCGCGTCTTCGAAGACTATATCGAGCGGAATATTTTCGGGTTCGGGATAGGCTTCAATCGCCTCCGGAACTGTCAGAATAATTTCATCGTCCTTTGCCACTTTCAGCGAGGGATCGGC
>JAAUTT010000155.1 GCA_012031335.1 Bacteroidales bacterium
TACACATATTTAATTTTTTTTCAAAAAAGTTTTTCTCTCAAAAATTGAGTTATACTTGTAGAGGCATCAATTATCGTAACCCTATGACACTCTCGCATTTTAACAAGCTATCCCTGCACGAAAAAGGTGAATATACCTTTAAAAGTCTCGATGTTTCGTTTGTGGCATTCAGGGATTATTATAATCATAGGATAACGTTATATGCCAGCGGGTCTTTCTTTATTGAAGTATACTTTTCCCGGATGAGAACCGGATCACAATGATTGAAGGAATAGAGGAATCTCATAAACACATTGATCTTTATATCAAAAAGATGAGTTAAAAATTTAAAACGAGCCTTGTCTTGTTCCAAACTATTTTGGGGACAAGATACATGCCTTAGGTCGGTACCCACTCACATCGGAAATACAGAAATACACCCACCCACCCTTTCAATGGTATAAAGCCTTTTTACTGTAGGTATAAAAGCACTTTAGCAGTGGCTTCAAATACAAAAAGGAAGCCACTGCTAAAAAGCTTTTTTCATTTTTATGAAAGATTCTTCCCCCTTGCCCGAGGAAAAATTCGGGCAAAGGGAAAGAATTTTTCGGCTTTATGGCACTTTAACCCTTGAAAACACGAGGCATCGGATTGCTTTGGTTGCTTGGCAATGCACCGGTCCCTGGTTTTATTGAAAGCATCCAGCCACGTTTTAATACAGTTATAAAGCGGTAGTTTAAATCAATCAACTTTTGCACAAAGATCGTGAATTGCCCGGAAACGGTGCAAAAGACTACGGCATAAAGCCATTCCACTTCGTTGCATTATTTATTCCGTTTCCTTTTGCCCTTATTCCGTTCAATTCACGGGCGGGAGTACAAAAATTGAGTTGATTTTTATTATTAATTTTTAAATTTTTGTAATATGAATTGTCCAAATTGTCAATCGGAATTAATGCCGGACTACAAATTCTGTCCGATGTGTGGTGAGCAAATCATCAGAGAATCAGTTTTATCGGATCCTACATACGATCGAGATTATTACCCAGATGGGTTTAATCCTGAATTGTATGGAATTGAAGAGCCTCGATAAGGGGCTTTTCTTTTTAAGATAGATGATGGGGAAAAAAGAGATACTTCCCCATTTTTTTGCTTTAAAACAATTCGGAGCTGTAATATACCCACCCACCCTTTTAAAGGAATAAAGCCTTTTACCAGTTTGGTATAAAGCCCTTTGGGGTTATTCCATTTCACTATCGCTTCAGACTGCCCCAGCTCATGGTTGGCTAGTGCAGACCTTCGCTGCCGTTTCATTTCATAACCCCAAAAAGTCTTTTTCATGTTTTGAAAGCACAAGCAAATTGCTTCATTCCATTTCAACCATCGCCCTTTCATACCTTCAAGACCTCAGGTTTCATTACATTTCTCAATTTGCTTGTACTTTCGGCTTTATGGCACTTTGACCCGATATCTGTAAGATATTAAAGAAAAATTTGGCCTGTTTATTTTTACTTTCGAACCTATATTTGTTTATTTTGTATTTTAATAAATACCACAACAGCTCATGGGCCAGTTCAACTATTCACAGTACCTCTCCCGCCTTAATGAATTCGAAAGGGTGAATGCCCCGGTAGAACTATTTTTGCAGGGCGATGAAAGCCTTTTGCAAAAGGGGGTCAGGGTTTCTGTTGTAGGGTCTAGGAAACCGTCTGAAAATGGGGTACTAAGGGCACAGATACTGACAAAGGCTTTGTTAGGACACGGCATTATTGTTGTAAGCGGCCTTGCCGAAGGGATCGATACCGTGGCCCATCAGACGGCCATAAAGGAAAACGGCAGGACAATTGCCGTTCTTGGAACGCCATTTAGCAAAGTTTATCCTGCATCAAACAAAGCACTTTTTGAGAAGATTGTAAATGAACACCTTGCTATAACGCAATTCCCTGAGAACTATTCCGTCCAGAAGCAAAATTTCCCAATGCGAAACCGGACGATGGCCTTGATAAGCGATGCCACTATAATTGTGGAGGCAAGTGAAAACAGCGGCACCCGGCATCAGGGATGGGAAGCGCTACGCCTGGGAAGGCTGGTCTTTATTCTTCAGAGTATCGTTGAAAACCCTCAATTAACCTGGCCAAAAGAGATGTTAAATTATGGTGCGCAGATCCTTCGCAGGGAAGACATGGACACTGTTTTTGAAAACATTCCGAGTTTGACTTCATCCTTTGACCTTGCTTTTTAATCTCCCATATTTAACCGTTGCGAATTATTCTCCCGCGGAAGGGCAGACCTGTCTGTCAGGTCCAGATCGCTTTGTGACGGGCTGAAAAATGGCAACAAAGACTATGTCAACAGAGCGATAGAACACCTTCAGAACAGCCAAGGTATCGATTGGCACCCGTTCCTGAATGGAGGCGTGACATTGGTGCCCATCCCGAGAAGCTCCCTTTTGCAGGATGGTGCTTTGTGGCCTGCAATGGTAATTGCCTCATGCCTGAAAGGGGCAGGTTTAGCTGGTGATGTGGCCCCTATCATAAGAAGGGGGAGGGCTGTAAGAAAATCTTCGATCCAGCCCAATGCTGACGCACGGCCTTCAGTCACGGAGCACAAGGAAAGTTTTGAAGTTTCCGGTTTATTGATACCCCCTGCACATATTACCCTTGTGGACGATGTCCTGACTTTAGGTAGAACAGGGATGGCATGTGCTCAGAAGTTACACGAGGTTTTTCCACGGGCCGAGATACGGTTCTTTTCGGTAGTAAGGACCCAAAGCCTAGTACATGACATTGAAAGACTGGTAGACGTTTCAGTTGGCAATATCCATTATAATCCTGACTCTGGCAGGACCATCCGGGAACCCTAACATAATATTTCAGAGTGAAAGAAGCTTAAAAATCCAATCCCCTGTGGGGTTAGGGGCAATGTTTTCCTGTCAATCTTTGCTACCAATCCACCACTGGAAATCTTCCTGAGAGAGATTGTTTTTCATAAATTCATCCATCCCGGAATCATTTAGCTCAAGGACAAACCTTTTAAAATTAAGGACACCTTTACATTTTTCAATTCCCATTTCTGGAAACTTGATTTCATGGGTTCCTTCAGGCTCTCGATCCAGAGTTCAAAGTCGGAGGTAGTGGGCTTAAAAGCCGCCTGATCATAATACTTCATTACCACTTTCCCGATATTGAGTAGTCTATCTGATTCTATATTGGATAATTAGCTCATATATAGATTTTAAGGTTTTTCTACCTTTACCTTTTGTACAAACTCTTTCGATGGTTTGAATTTAGGGATAAAGTGTTCCGGGATAATGATTGTTGTGTTTTTTGAAATGTTCCGGGCTGTTTTCTTGGCACGTTTAACGACTTCAAAAGTGCCAAAGCCCCTTAAATAAACATTATTACCTTTAGTCATTTTATCTTTGACAGTGTCCATCAAAGCTTCTACGGTGGACATTACAGTTACTTTCTCGATCCCGGTCTTGCGGGAGATCTCATTAACGATATCTTGTTTGGTCATTGTGATTAAGTTATTATTATTACTAGTTCAAAGGTATAGTATTCAAAATATTGTCCAAGCGCAATCAATAAATTTATAAATTTATCCTCAAAGCAAGAGCTATGGACATTTTTATATATGCCTTGATCGACCCCTTGACAGCCATTTAGTACGCTATGTAGGAAAAACCACCGATCCTTACAAAAGGGAAAATGAGCATAAAAACAGGAAGGGGAGAGCTGATAAGGACAAGTGGATAGAATCTCTTAAGGAACAAGGCAAAATGCCTAATTTCCACATTCTTGAAATTTGCGATGATACAAATTGGCATAAAAGGTAGCGGTTCTATATTGATAAATACGATACGCCCGAAAGCCCATTGTTCAATATGCGATATGGTGTTACATACCGCCCCCAGGATATTGAAGAGTTGCTTTTAAAAAGAATTTTCTATAAATCCTATTTCAAGAAAAGCCCGGAGTTGTTTTATGTTGTAATTGGACTTGAAAATGGGCACTTCTACCCATTGGATGGATATTGTGGGGCTATGTTATTAACATTTCTTTATAGTTTTCAACGCACCTTAATAATCAATAACATACATAAATAATACATTTGTTAACGACTTTAAAATGAAACATATTAAGATTGGGTTAATAACTACGTTCAAATGTTAATAAGTGGATCTTGTAGATAGTTGTGTAACACATTAACTTAAAATTCTTAAAACGCATTAGAAAATATACTGCAAACATGCTGGCTAACAAACAAGCATACATACCAGAAAACAAATCAAGCGCAATAAATTCCAATACATGGAAATTATTGAAATTTAATGATGAATAAGGAAGAATAAGGAAGAATAAGGAAGAATAAGGAAGAATAATTATATTATATGATAAGGGAAATATTCTTATATATTAACGGGTGTGCTTGAAATGTAGTTATCAACAATTAATTGACTGCTTATGGTTGATAAAATAGGGAGCAAAATAGTATATATGAGAAAAATATTTTATGTATATTTGTAAAAATTATTTAAGATGGATTTAGAATTAAATTTTATTGAGCCACAAGATAACAAGAGAGCTATTAAGTGTACGGTTCACAAGAGCGGAAAACTTGGGTTCTCTTTTGGCGCAATTGAATATCTAAAATTAGCAGATTACAAATCTATAAGCGTAGCTACTAATAAAGGCGTTCCTTCGGATGAGAATTTATATATCATATTAAACAAGGAAGAAAGTCCGTCTTCGTATCGAATAAGCAAAGCCGGGGATTATTATTATATTAATGCCAAGGATCTTCTTGAAAAGATTAAAGTTGATTACACAGACGATTCTCAGACCGTTATATATGATATTTCTGAGTTGCCTCAGAAAATAGATAATAAGACCGTTTTTAAACTGAAGAAGAGGGTGTTAGAAAATAAGGGAAATGCTAGTAAGAAATGATCAAATTTATAAGTTTAATGGCGAAAAGGCACGCCTTAGGTTGTCTTAACAAGTTTATATTATGAAGACTGGCGAAATTTGCCAAGTAAGTGGTGTTTACAAATGTAGTTTGCACCCAAATAACACAATACCAATTGCAAAAGGTAATAAAGTGCCTCCATGCAGTGTAGGTGGTGGGCATGCGGCCACATGGGTATTAGTTCAAAAAGCTTAAAGTATATAGAAAATGTCTATAGCTTTAAATAGTGTAAACAAAAAAAGCCAAGATTGGAACCTTGGCCCTTTGCGGAGTCTAATATTTTCTACCCCGAAACTTTTTTATTCGCAATTCAAAAGTAGGGAAAAATATTTAGACTTCCAAGGGCAAACCCAGAAGGGAGGAGTAGGACTATGGAAAATAAAAGTCCAGTACCAAGCGGCTACGTCGAAGTATTTTGCCGCTTTATACGAAGGAAAGGAAAGGTTATTTACCCTAAAAATGCTGAATATTTTCATTTCTATGTGAAAGATAAGAAAGCAGCATAATCTGATCTTAAAAGGGAGGCTGTATCAAAAGTAAATTTATCTTCTGGAGAGTTGAAAATTTGAAAACTGTCTCGAATAGGAATACGAATAAAAAGAGGGTGTTTCAGACTTTTGAGACACCCTCTTTATAATTTTTTAACTTGTCATGCTAATCAAATATAGGTAACTTCAGGACAGCTACTTTATTATATTATTATTGAATTAACATTCCGTTGGGATTATTCCATTTTAGTTTACTTTTATTGATATTTATTCTCTATCAATGACTATTCATAACTATATCGACAGGCTTAATACAAGGTTTAAAACAGGGATTTCGAGGGAACATAGTTATAGAGGGGACTTACAAACCTTACTTGAAAGTATCTCAACGGATGTTTTGGTGTTACCAGAAAATAAATATGCAGTGAAAATGGAAAATAGTAGTGCAGTGTTTTCGGCAACCAAAGTACAATGATTTCAGAAAATAGCAATACAGTGTTTTGGCAAAAATAAATTAATTTTCTTCTTTGTTAAAGATCGTTTTTCGATTTTTCATCCTGTAGCTTGGACCAGTAAGCTTTATTATCTCACAACGATGTAAAATTCTGTCCAATAAAGCTGTTGTAAGAACCGTATCTTTGAGAACATCGGACCATTCTTTTGGAGATTTATTAGTGGTTATTACAAGTGAAGTTTTATCATGTAATTCGTTTATAAGATTAAAGAAGAGCACTGCATCCTGTTGATTAACAGGGAACATCATGATGTCATCAATAACTAGTAAATGAGCATTAAGGATGCGTTTGTATTCGGTAGCAGCGGTACGGGTAATATCTTTCATTTTTAACACTTTAATAAGATCATCCATGGTCTTAAAATAAGCCCGGTACCCATGTTCCACCGCATCGAAGCATAACCCGGCGGCAATGTATGTTTTTCCGGTTCCGGATGGCCCCATCAGGATAATATTAAAGTTTTGTTCCATCCAACGCAGTTCCCTTAATTGGTTTAATTGTTTTTTATCCAAACCATTCTCTGCTGAGAAGTCATATAAATCAAGATTGTATGCCAGTGGCAAGCGCGCCTGTTTAGTCCTGTTTTCGAGATCTTTTTTCATTCGGTAATTAATTTCGGTTTCTACTACTGTTTTTACCAATTCCAAGTAGCTTACCTTGTTTTCTTCTGCTTGGGCTAATACAAGGTCCAGTTCATTGCAAACAGCTGTTAAATTTAGCTGTTTGCAATGATTTTTCACAAGTTCTGTTTTTGAGGTCATAATGAAAGATTTAATTGTTTATAATTGATTCGTAATCATCTATGTTACTAACTTGAGGTGTTTCGTTTATTTTTAATAGGTTTGTTTCGTTCAATAATGTAATAGGGGTTAAAATCTGCTTACCAGAGAGGTTTTGATCCCATAGGCAATAAAATACATCCCTGAACTCAGTCCCGCTCACCAACTCGTTTTTGATACAGAAATCCAATGTTTTGTCGGGTATTTCTCCATTCTCTTTATATCTGGTCAATGTTTCCCGGATTAACAATAAATGGTCACGTGTATACCTCGGGTATTTATCCTGAATATGGTGGAGCCATTCTTCTGCTTTACTCTTATTGGTAAAATACTCCTGCAACTGGTTTATCAGTAATGCTATTTTGCCAGTGGTATCACGATGCCTGTGAAAGGTACCGATTGTTTGACCTTTTGAAGTGGACAAAGGATAGGAACATAGTTGTTCCCCTTTAAGATTGAAGATGTTAATAACCCATTGCTTTTCTTCAACGTTTACCTGGGTTCCCGTTCCTTTATAGGTTCCCTGGGGCAACATATAAAAATTGCCTTTAAAGGAAATAACATTTGTTTTTCTGACATGATATGGTTTGGGCTGCGGATTTTTTAATGCTAAAGGAACATATGGTAATAAACAGGGTTGTTCTCTCGCAAATTCCTCCTGTGGGGCTTTCCTGGTATAATTATGGGGAAGATAATTGGCTGTGCGTCCAAGCCATGAAAGAGCATCTTCGTTGAGGGTTTTGATATCATAATACGTACGGTTGTATAAAAAATTCTTTTTTACGTACTGGACAACATTTTCAACTTTACCTTTGGACTGGGGGTCTGATTTTCGGCAGAAATGAAGTTTAAAACCCCGGCTTTGGGCATACTGTCTAAATACAGCGGTTAAGATAACATCGCCAATATTTTCATCTACAAGAATGGTACGGTCCTGATCATAAACAATGACCAGGGGAATGCCCTGGAAGAATTCAAATGCATATTCGTGCGCCTGTGCAACAGTTTCAGAGGTAAAAGTCACGTCTGTAAACCAGAGATATTTCATTCGGCTTCGGGAAAGCACCATGACAAAAAAGCGGACTTTTTTCCTTTTACTGCCGGAAGTTTTCAAGTTATATTCCCCGAAATCAACCTGAGCTTGTTCTCCGTAAGGCAGCTCTTCTACCGGAAAATAGTCCCTCTCTTTAGGTTGTAAAGGGATATTATATTTTCCACGAACAAACATGACAAAATTATAAACGGTTCGCGGTGAGACTTCAGGGAAGTCACTGTGATGTTCTTTTAACCAATCGTGAAGCTGCGCCGCTGTAGTCTCAGGAAATTCCAGAAGTTTATCCTTAACAAAGGTTTCATAACAATCCAGTAATTTAATCCTTTGGGAGGAACGGATTAAAAATTGTTCATACTCCTGCTCTGTCATGTTCAGGTATTTCTGAACAGTTCGGAAATTACACTTCAGATAGTTCGCAATTTTTGAAATACTGAAACCAAGGCGTTGTAATTTTTGAATTTCGTAATACATAATCCAGTTGTTTAAGTCTTTATGATTCATATCGGCTGTTTTTAAATTTTAAACCGATACGAAACTTAGGCCTTTTAGGGGAAAAGAATATTGCCCCCGGGGCAATATTCTTTTCCCCT
>JAAUTT010000156.1 GCA_012031335.1 Bacteroidales bacterium
TACGTCGTGCATTATAATCTAGCACGCGTTACAACGCGCGCTAACTTTTCGTTTAAGTCAACGACATGCCCAATTCAAACATTGACTTCCCTTCCATTTGAACCTTCGGATTAAATTTTTGGGTATTACTATTTGTTGCTATTTTTCATTTTACAAATCATTTTGTATATTTAAAGCAATAAATCATCAAAACCTTATAAATAAAAGATTATGATCCGCTTTAATGATATTAAAATTCGATTAAAATTAAATTTATTTTTAAGTTTGGCCGTTGTTGTTGTGCTTGCCATTCTGGGTGCAACACTTTATCACAGGCAATCAAAGGAGTTATTAAACAATACCGACAAAAATCTGAAAGACCAGGTAAAAGATCTCTATTTTATGGTTCATTTGCAGATTATGGAACGTCAGTCGCAAATAAACTCAGCCATAAACTCTGCCAGCGAGATTCTCTCCAATAGCGGAAATTTAAGTATTAATACAAACGGCTTACTAACTGTAAGTGCAATAAATCAAATTGATAAAAGCACAACGGAAATAAGCCTCCCCAAATTTGAAAGTAAACGGCACGGAGGTATACAACGATAATGTTTTTGGTTGATAAAATCTCGGAGATAACCAATGTAAAAACTACCTTGTTTCAGAAAATGGAACATGGATATCTGCGTATTGCAACCACCGTACTTAACCTTGATGGATCAAGAGCTGTTAATACATTCATCCCCAATGATTCGCCTGTTGTTAAAGCTATTGAAAACGGCAGCGATTACTTTGGTCGCGCTTATGTTGTAAACGACTGGTATTTGACAGCCTACCGCCCGATAAAAATTGATGGAAATCTCGTAGGAATGCTATTTGTTGGTATGCCTGAAAAAGATATGAAAACACTAGGTGAGATTCTAAGAGTAAAAAGTTTTTGATTCGGGTTATACCTTTCTCATTAGCAATGAAGGAGAATACCTTATACATCCTCAGCAGGAAGGTAAAACAGAAAGTTCAGAGGAAATTTTAGGTATATTATCCAAATCCGGTGCGGAAGAAGGTCAGGTTGAATATATAGAAAATAGCATTGATTACCGGTTATATTATAAATACATTCCCGAAATTAAAGCTTATATATCGGCCATTGTTCCTTATTCCGAAATTATCCAGGGAGCAAAAAAGCTTAGAATTGGTTTTGCAGTTTCAATATTGCTATGTATTATCGTAATACTTGTGATCACTACCTTCATTAGTAATAATATCTCCAATGCTTTGGATAAAGGAATAAGCTTTGCCAAAGAAATCTCGGAAGGAAATCTCAAGGCTACATTGGACCTGGATCAAAAAGATGAAATTGGCGAATTAGCCTTCGCACTAAAAAAAATGGCGTCTAAACTGAGAGACATTGTTGAGAATATAAATCTCAGCGCAGCCCAGATTGCTTCTGCCAGTCACCAAATTAGTGCCGGAGCACAGCAATTATCACAAGGAGCAAATCAACAGGCATCAACAGCCGAAGAAGTATCATCATCAATGGAAGAAATGGCTGCCAACATTCAGCAAAACACCGAAAATGCCGTTCAAACGGGTAAAATATCGATGGAAGCGAAACGGAGTATGGATTTGATGGGCGTATCGGGCAAAAATAGCATTCATTCTATTAAAGACATTGCCTCCAAAATAACTATTATTAACGACATAGCCTTTCAGACGAACATTCTTGCTTTGAATGCTGCCGTAGAAGCTGCAAGAGCCGGTGATCACGGAAAAGGATTTGCAGTTGTAGCTTCTGAAGTAAGAAAACTAGCCGAAAAAAAGTAAATTATCAGCCGACAGTATTGCCACCATATCAAAGATCAGTGTTACTGTAGCGTGAGGAATCCGAAAGATTAATTAACAATTTGATTCCTGAAATTGAAAAAACAGCCAAACTGGTTCAGGAGATTGCTGCATCGAGCAATGAACAGAATGCAGGTGTTGACCAGGTTACAACAGCCGTGAATACTTTAAATGAAGTAATTCAGCAAAATGCTGCAGCTTCCGAAGAACTGGCCACCAATTCCGAAGAAATGGCCAGTCAGGCTCAGCAATTGAAAGAATGATAAGCTTCTTCAAAACCTAATTGTTTTTGTGGTGGAACAAATCCGGAAATTATCCGGGCAGCCGGTTCGATTTTTGATCTGCTGATCGCGAAGAAGGTCAGTTTGTTTATTTGGGATAGCCTTCGGGATTGGATTGTTCCTTCTCCCCTCGACCTAAATAACCCTGAACTTTTATAGTTTGATCTGTATGTTAGCTGTCGTCTGACGTTCTTGGTCTGACGACTTTAGACACATTTATTCCTTAAAAGCCTAATTCCATTTATTTAATGGCTTCTTTAATTGTTTGCTTTAAAACATCAGCACCTTCCGGATCCCCTTTGATAAGCGATTTCCCAAAGTTTACAAATTGTTCCCACGATGTATTCGGAGGAACAGGAGCTACATTAGGGTCGACCATTACTTCAAAAACAGCGGGTCGGTCGGCAGATAATACAACATCCCATGCATCGGCAATTTTATCGGGATCATCAGTTTTTATTCCGAAGAGGCCGATGGAACGGGCAAATTCGGCATAAGGAAAATCGGGAATATTCTGCGAATCTTCAAATTTAGGGTCTCCGCTCATTGCCCTTTGTTCCCAGGTTACCATATTCAGATCCTGGTTATTTAATACAAGTATAATCAAACGAGGATCGCTCCATTGCTTCCAATATTTGGCAATTGTAATCAGTCCGTTAATACCTAGCATCTGCATTGCTCCATCTCCCACAAAAGAAATAGCCACCCTTCCCGGAAATGCAAATTTAGCAGCAATAGCATAAGGTACTCCCGGGCACAAAGTTGCCAGAGTTCCCGATAGAGAAGCCTTCATACCTTTACGGATGACAAGATCCCTTGCAAACCAAACAGCAGCTGAACCTGAATCGGCCGATAATATGCAGTTATCTGGTAGCCGCGACGAAAGTTCCCAAAAGACCCTTTGAGGATTGATAGGTTTTGCGGAACTCATGGCTCGTGCTTCCAAGGTTTTCCACCAATCATCGTTATCCCCGATAATTTTATCCTGCCAATCGCGATCACTTTTATATTCCAGAAGTGGAATTAATCCGGCAAGTGTTTCCTTGCTATCGCCATGAAGATTTATTTCCATCGGATAGCGCAAACTTAGCATCCGGGCGTCTATATCAATCTGAACACCTCTTGCCTGTCCTTCTTTAGGTAAATATTCCGAATAAGGAAAACCCGAACCAATCATTAAAAGTGTATCACAATTGTTCATCATATCCCAGCTCGGCTTGGTACCTAATAAACCAATGGCCCCGGTAACATAAGGCAGTCCGTCGGGCAATGCAGCCTTGCCTAAAAGTGCTTTGGCAACTCCAGCCCCCAGCAGCTGTGCTACGGTTGCAACTTCATTAGCAGCTTCCATTGCTCCTGCTCCAACAAGTATGGCAACCTTTTCACCTTCATTTAAAACCCTGGCTGCTTCCTGGAGATCGGATGCAGCTGGAACGATCCTGGTATTTGCATGTCCGATTCCTGTGTGTATGGTACCATGTTTTCTAGGAGGAACCGGCACAGCATCCATCATTTGAATATCATTCGGGATGATAATGCAGGTAACTGTTCTTTCACTTTTTGCAATTCTGATACCCCGATCCACCAGATGCCTTATTTGCACAGGATCGGATGCCATATAAACATATTCCTGAGCTACATCTTTAAATAACGACAACAGATCAACTTCCTGCTGGTAATTTCCGCCAATAGCTGCACGAGCCTGCTGTCCAATAATGGCTAAAACCGGCTGATGGTCAAGTTTTGCATCATAAAGACCATTCAGCAGGTGAATAGCACCCGGACCCGAAGTGGCCAGGCACACTCCAACTTCACCTGTAAACTTTGCATGTCCACATGCCATAAAGGCTGCTAACTCCTCGTGCCTGGCCTGGATAAATTCAATTTTATCCTTCCCTCGTTCCAATGCCCCCATAATACCGTTAATACCATCTCCCGGATACCCGTAAATGCGTTTGATATTCCATTCGCTTAGCCTGTCGATAATAAAATCTCCAACTTGATATGCCATAATTATTTCTGTTTAAGGTGATGTACCCCAAGAATATGCCACAATGAAGTACGAGTTGACATTAGTTTCATATTGTTATGCTCTGGGCGTAATGCCAAGCTTAATTAATTACAACATGCCGGATGATTTTTGTATTAATTAAGAGAATGAGGATTTTTTTTCAGAAAATGTGGTAATAATTACTCAAACTGCTTAAAAATGAACACAGAACCGAATAATTAATATCCCATTCAAAAGTACATGTTAAACCCGGCAAGCTCTGAATTCAACATCAATAGCTGCATATGGTTCCCAACATATATAACCTTGCAAAGGATGTTCACTTTTAACAGATTTTAACTACTTAAAAAATCCCAAAAAATATCCACTGCAATGGGTATTATAAATTCTATTATTTTTGTTTTCCTAAAATGTACCCAATTCGATGTTTTATCTTTTTAAAAGGAAATAACAGCCTATTTTGCTTCGCTCACCGGATATATGGTGATTATAGTCTTTCTTGTAACTAACGGACTGTTTATGTGGATTTTCCCCGGAGACACCAACGTGCTTGAAACAGGTTATGCGAGTCTTGATACCTTTTTTATGATGGCTCCCTGGGTTTTTCTTTTTCTTATTCCAGCCATCACCATGCGATCGTTTGCTGAGGAAAAAAAGTCAGGAACTATGGAATTTTTGCTCACAAAGCCTTTGTCCTATTCCGGGATAATGATGGCAAAATATTTCGGATCTCTGGTATTGGTCTTATTTTCACTGATACCTTGTTTGATATTTTATTATAGCATTTCTGCGCTTGGAAATCCTCCCGGAAATCTCGATAAGGGCGCAACTATGGGAGCATTTATAGGACTATTTCTCCTGGCAGCCATTTATGCCGCGGTAGGTGTGTTTGCATCTTCTCTCACCCAGAATCAGGTACTGGCTTTTGTATTTGCTGTAATAGCCTGTTTTATTCTTTATATTGGATTCGATTCTCTCGCCATGTTACCTTTATTCGAGAAATCAGATTCTTTTATATTAAATCTGGGCATAAACGAACACTATAAATCAATTAGCCGGGGAGTGATTGATTCGCGCGATTTGATTTATTATCTGGGTATGACTGCCATATTCCTGATGTTAACCAAAATCCGGATTCAATCTCATCAATGGTAATTGTATTATTTTCCAGTAATGAAAAAGACACAGAACGAAATACGAAAACAGCAGTTAATCCAGGCCGGACTCACTTTTGCCATTGTTAATACTTTTATGGGTAATTGGCTCAAGGTTATACTTTCGGGTAGACCTTACATCCGAGAAAAGGTTTACCTTAACTGACGAAACAAAATCTGTTCTTGAAAAACTTCCAGATGAAATACTGGTTAAAATATATCTTGAAGGAGATATTCCTGCAGGTTTCAAAAAACTGAGAAATTCCATCAAAGAAACGCTGGATGAATTTCGTGTTTATGCTGGCAACAATATACAATATGAGTTTATCAATCCAGCTGAAAATAAGGATACAAAATTACGGTCGCAGCTTTATACCGACCTTTATAATAAGGGAATACGACCAACCAATATCATGATACGCGATGCCGAAGGAGGTAACAGCGAAAAACTGATATTCCCATCGGCCCTGGTAAGTTATAATGGAATTGAAATTCCTGTTAATTTTTTGAAAAACAATGTCGGGCTTACGGCAGAGGAAAATCTCAATAATTCTATTCAGACAATAGAATACGAATTAATTAAGCCATTAACAATCTGGTTTCCAAAAAATTGATAAGGTTGCATTTATCGAGGGACATGGAGAATTAAGTGAGTTGGAAGTTGAAGATATATATAAAGAAATTGCAAACTCTTTTGATATTTACAGGGGAGCTATAACAGGCAAACCTGGAATACTGGACAGCTATAAAGTAATTGTGATAGCACGTCCAATGTCTGAATTCAGCGAAGCCGATAAGCTGGTGCTGGATCAGTATATTATGAACGGTGGAAGAGTACTCTGGCTTATTGATCAGGTAAATGTAAGCCCCGACAGCTTAGCAAACGGGTCAACTTTTGCTTTTATTAATCAAACAAATGTGGATGACATGCTTTTTACCTATGGTGTACGTATCAACCCTGCGCTGGTACAAGACATCCGATGCAATGTTATTCCCATAAATACTGCGGTACGAGGTTCTCAGGCAAAATGGACTCCTATGCCCTGGTTATATTACCCGCTTATAACGCCTCAAACCGATCACCCCGTTTCCCGCAGTCTCAATATGATTCTCGCCAGGTTTCCAACTCATATCGATACTGTTGGCAACGATGCCAGTATCAGAAAAACACCTTTATTACTCACATCACCCTTTACCCGGCTTGTTTCCGTTCCGGCAATGATAAGTCTGGAAGAAGTGCGGAAAACACCTACACGGAACGAAATGAATGGTGGACCAAAAACACTGGCGGTATTACTGGAAGGCACATTTCAATCTGTTTTCCGCAATAGAAATGCATCTGCCATAATTCCCGGATTCCCTGCAGAACAAATTAAACAAAGTTCGCCAACAAGAATGATCGTAATATCCTGCGGAGATATGATCCGTAACGATGTGCGCATGACCTCCCAGGGCCCCGTTGCCGGTCAGCTTGGTTATGACAGGTATACCCGTCAGACTTTTGGAAATAAAGATTTTCTGATGAATTGTATACAATATCTTACAGATGATGCAGGTTTGATGCACCTCCGAAGTAAAAATTTCAAGCTAAGAATACTTGATAAGCAAAGAATACGGGAAGAAAAGGTGAAATGGCAAATTATAAACACATTGATACCTGCTGTAATTGTTGTAATTTTCGGGTTTTATTTTAATTATCGCAGAAAAACTAAATACACCAAATAAATATCTATGAAAAAGTATGCATTTTATATTGTAATCATTGCAATATTGCTAACCATAGTCCTTGTGCTTATTTTTAATGATAAGCCCGGCACAATTACCGGAAGCGAAAAGAATTTTGCCATTAACGATACAAGTGATATCTCACGTATCAGGTATGTTCACAACGGTGTAGTACTCGATCTTACCAAAGAAAATAATGTATGGGTGGTAAATAAAAAATATCCTGCTAAAACCCAACTTGTAAATGTTACGCTTAAATTCCTTCAACAGTTCAATATTATTTCGTCCGTTCCGAAAGAATCACTTCAGAAAGCAATAGAGGCGCTAAATGAAAGATCAATGCAAGTTACCATGAAGCAAACGGAAAGCCTCTTGTTCAGTACCGTTTCAGCGAAATAGACACAGCTCCGTCCATAGCATTTATTATTATGGAAGGAAGCACCAAACCATATATAGCCAACCTTACAGGTTTTGACCTTCCGTTGTTTACACTATTCTCGACCAGTGAAGGAATGTGGCGCGACAGGAAAATATTTGTGACACCTCAGGAAAATATGATGATGGTGGGACTGGCATATCCGCAGGATCCCGACCAATCTTTTGCTATATCAAGAATTAACGATTCCTTACAACTCAAACAGGGCGACCGTTTATATAAGAACCTTTCCAAAGAATCGGTCGAAAACTATTTTATGGGTGTGGCAGGTTTAACTGCCGACAGGATTGGCATGGAACGAAACGAATACACTTATGAAGAAATTAAAAACAATATCCCTTTTGCAGAATTAATTATTAAAAACAATAACAATCGCATTGAAACACTTAAAATTTATCAGATACCCGATAAAACCAAGCCAAAAACATTCAATCCTGATATCCTTATCGGTTTAATTGGTACCGATACCATACCTGTTATGCTGAAGTACATTGATTTTGATCCATTGTTGAAACATAGCGAAGATTTTGTGGGAAAATAATAGGGGTATCACACCCGGCAACATCTTTTTTTTTTTGTATAATTGATTCTTAAAATTCCATATACAAGTTATTGAATAACAATATTATTGACCATTTAAAATAACGAAACATGAAGTTTGTTATATCCAGTTCCGATTTGTTAAGTCATTTGCAGGCAATAAGCCGGGTTATAAGCAGCAAAAACACATTACCAATTCTTGATAACTTTCTTTTTCATTTAGAAGACAGTACTTTGGAGATTACCGCCTCCGATCTCGAAACAACCATGATAACCCAAATAACTCTGCAAAAACGCTTCAGAGTCCGGAAGTGTAGCCATTCCTGCCAAAATTCTGCTTGACACCCTGAAAGAATTTGCAGATCAGCCGTTATCCTTCGATATCGATACAAATTCATATG
>JAAUTT010000157.1 GCA_012031335.1 Bacteroidales bacterium
AATTTGTAAATCGTACGTGATGACATAAAAAATCCTCCATAAAAGTTTTAGATGACGAAAAAGTACGGAGGCAAATTTAAACACAGGAAAAACATGTAAAACACCCTGTTTCCGGATGAAAATGTCAAAAGACGAATATTTTTTGATTTTCTTTACGTTAGTAGTAATCAGCGTAATAGTTAAAAAATGTAAAAAATATTTAATAAAATTTACATTATTGCTTTCCAGAATGTTACTGATATCCGAAAGGAGGTTGGTTATTCCCTGTGTGGTCTAATCAAACAGCTCTTTTAACACTTGTAACGATTGTATATTTAAGTTACTGTGAAGATGCAAACGGTAAAAATCCATGATAAGTTCCAGCAACTCCTGCCGTTCGTAGCGGTTGAGCAGTAAACCGGATGCGTTAGCATAATTAAGTTCCAGCAGCAAATGAAACTTCCCGCTTAACCGCTTGCTAAAAGTATGCACATCGGTATCGGTTTCAGGAACAAAACTTCCCTGCAGCACATTAAACTGACATGTCTGCTCCGAAAAATCATTCTTTGGGAAAAAACCAAGAAAACGGGTTAATTGAATTAAAAATACCAGGTGAAAGTTGGCAAGATCAATTTCGCTGGCATCCAAAAAACAAAACAGAATGATAAAGAAAGTCGAAAAGAGATGGATTGGGTTCTTCCTCACGGATGGTTTTTATACAAAACCTCGGCGATAAAGAATATCAGGGTTTGCTTACTGATATTTCCGTTTATATTGGCTGGTGAGTTGGAAAGAATAACATCTTTTACCCGTTGAAGGTCTCTTTTCCCGGATAAGGATATCTCCAAATCGAGCAAACTCAAAGGTTGAAACATGTTTGCCCTGAATCGGGCCTTTGCCTTATATACGCCCTTGATTAAAAAAGATTTCCGCCCGAACTGTTCGGTATAGACGGTGGCAATGATGTCAGTATCACCGAATTTAAGATGATGAAATACGATTCCACGGGTTTTTGAAATCATGTAAGGTTTGCTTTAGTGTTCAGCAACAATCAGCTTACCTGGGAAAGCTTCTTTTTCCCTACCAGTAGTTTTACAGTGTTAATAATCCCTGCAGTATCGTAACCGCATTCTTTATATAGTTCGGCTAAACTGCCGTGTTCCACAAAACGATCGGGAATTCCCAGGCGTTTTAGGGTGGCGGAATAGCCATGATCGGTCATAAATTCACTTACAGCAGTGCCAAAACCTCCGGAAACCGTTCCGTCTTCCACCGTTATAACTAACCGGAAACGCTGAAATACCTGATGCAGCAGCTCAGTATCCAGCGGCTTTAAAAAACGCAGGTCGTAATGTGCTGCATCTATCATTTCAGCCTGCAGCTGCTTGCATGCTTCAACCGCAAAATTACCGGTGGTTCCCAGGGTAAGAATGGCTATATCGTGCCCTTCGCGGATAACACGTCCTTTTCCGACTGGAAGCTTTTTAAATGGCTTTTTCCAATCGGTCATAACACCATTACCCCTTGGATAGCGAATAACGAAGGTTCCGGGTTGATCAGCCTGAGCCGTGTACATCAAATTACGGAGTTCTTCCTCATTCATGGGTGCGGAAACGGTAATATCGGGGATACAACGCATATAGGCAAGATCGTATGCTCCATGATGGGTCGGACCGTCTTCTCCGACCAGTCCGGCACGGTCGAGACATAGTACCACGGGTAATTTTTGAAGAACGGCATCGTGGATCACCTGGTCGTAGGCCCGCTGCATAAAGGACGAATAGATATTACAATAGGGAACAAATCCCTTCGCTGCCAGTCCTGCTGAAAAAGTAACAGCATGCTGCTCTGCTATTCCGACATCGAACGACCGTTGAGGATATTTTCCATCAGGAACTTCATAGAACACCCGCTTGCCATAGCTGGTGTGACACCAACAATTTTTTCATTCAAATCGGCAAGTTCCACAAGGGTATATCCGAAAACATCCTGATATTTGGGGGGTTGTGGGGTATCGTGATTGCTTCTTATTATTTCTCCCGTATGCATATTGAATAGCCCCGGAGCATGCCAGGTGGTCTGGTCTTCCTCGGCAAATTTATATCCTTTTCCCTTTGTGGTAAGCACATGAAGCAGCTTAGGGCCGGGAATATCTTTAAGGTCCGAAAGGGTTTTACAAGATGCGTTACATTATGGCCGTCGATGGGACCGAAATAACGGAAGTTTAAAGCCTCGAAAAGATTACTCTGTTTTAAGAGGATGGACTTGATCCCATTTTCGATTTTCTGGACTACACGCTGTGGATTTGGCTTAAGCTTACCCAAAGCTCCGAGCATGTTCCAAACATCATTCTTGAATTTATTGTATGTCCGTGAGGTGGTAATATCGAGAAGGTATTCTTTCAGTGCACCAACGTTCGGATCTATCGCCATATTGTTATCATTAAGGATAACAAGCAGATTTGCTTTCGATGCGCCGGCATTGTTCAGACCCTCGAAGGCTAGCCCTCCTGTTAGGGAACCATCGCCGATAACAGCAACAACATGCTTATCTTTCTCACCATTCAACTGGGAAGCCATAGCCATTCCCAAAGCTGCAGATATGGATGTGGACGAATGTCCAACGCCGAAGGAGTCGAATTCACTTTCGGTCATTTTAGGAAACCCGCTAATCCCACCATATTTACGGTTGGTATGAAATACATCGCGCCGGCCGGTAAGGATTTTATGACCGTAGGCCTGGTGACCAACATCCCAGATGAGCGGATCGTTTGGCGTATCAAACACATAATGCAATGCAACAGTAAGTTCCACTACACCCAGACTGGCGCCCAAGTGACCGGAATTATTGCTGACAATTTCGATAATAAATTGCCTGAGCTCATCACTAAGCGCAACCAGTTCTTCAGGCTTCAGCTTTCTTAAGTCGGCTGTGTTGTTTATTGTTTTGAGCAGGCTCTTTCTTACCTCATCCATTCTGTATGGTTATCAATACCTTCAAATGCCAAAGATATTAATTTTATATTGGAATGATGGAGAATATGCCAAAAAATTGACCTGCTGCTAACTGTCATGGAAACAGGAAAGTCGGGGCCAGATTCTCATTAAAATTACCTTTCATTGATGTCCGGTTAAAAATATTAGATTTCTCCCTGCGGTCGAAATGACAATGCTTTCGAAGTAGTTTTAATCGGAGGGTGTTGGTGGAGGCTACGACTTCACCAACACCCTCCCCCCAATAGGTAAACAACTGTCATTCCTAACCTAGTGAGGAACCTCAGTTGATTTTTTTGCCTAATTATTTTTACCGGACAATAGTGATTATCTGTAGATTCCTGCTGCCATTAAACTAAAAATCGTTAGGATAGCAAACCTCGTACACATAGAAATTAAGTTGAATTCTGATTACGAATGGTCCCGGATAATTCTCTTTACTCCATTCCATAGTTGTTTTTACAATTAAAACTTTCTGATGGCGATACGGCAATATTCTTTTGTATCATAGAGTTTAATCATTAGTAAACCTAATTTTATTAATTTTAACACACAAAAAAACCGACATAATGAAAAAAGTTATATTTTTTATTTTGTGCACAGTGTTAATCAATGACCTGTGTTCCTATTACCAAATTCAAGGATGCCAAAAAGCAGAACCAGAGCCTGGAGGAAGAGAGAGGCCGGTTAAAAAACGATTTGGAAAAACTACAGGTCGACAACCGGGAATTACGGTCGAACCTGGAGAATAGTGAAAAAGACCGGAAAAATCTCATCGCCGATTCGTTAAAGCGATACCAGGCCTTAAGACAGGCAGAAAAAGATTTCAGAGGATTACAGCGTCAATACGACGACCTGCAAAGCGCACAGGATAATATCGTAAAGGGCAGTGCCAGGGAAAACTCAAAATTACTATCCCAGCTACAAACGACCCAAAGCGATTTACAAAAAAGAGAAGAGCAGCTGAAACTTGCCGAGCGGACGCTTGAAGATAAACGGCGAAACATGGAAGTAATGCAGCACGAGCTCGAAAAACGCAATGTAAAGCTCAAAGAACTTGAATCGATCCTCAACAGAAAAGATTCGGCTGTTGCCGCCTTGAAAAATAAAGTTTCTTCGGCCTTGCTTGGCTTTGAAAATAACGGACTATCGGTGAATGTTAAAAACGGGAAAGTATACGTTTCGCTCGACGAGAAATTACTGTTTAAATCGGGTAGTTATGTAGTGGAACCCAACGGGGTAAATGCACTCAAGAGGTTATCAAAAGTTCTCGAGCAAAATGCCGATATCAATGTCCTGATTGAAGGCCATACCGACGATGTTCCCTACAGGGCAGATGCTTCGGTAAAGGATAACTGGGACCTTAGCGCCAAACGCGCTACAGCTGTAGTGAGGATACTGCTCGAAAATGGCAAAATTGAGCCACTGAGATTAACTGCTGCCGGACGTGGTGAATTTCTTCCTGTCGAAAAGGCTAAAACATCAGAAGCCCGCCAGAAAAACCGCCGTACCGAAATTATCCTTACTCCTAAACTGGACGAATTGCTGAAAATATTGGAAAACAACTGATCTATCTATTATGGAGGAGATCTTTAGTTGTAAGAAATGTTTAGAACATTAAGATAAAAAGGCACAAAGGATGAAGATTTAGTTTAATCTTTGCCCCTTGTGCCTTTGTGTTCAATTTTATTTTCGCCTACCTCTTCATAGGCAGTTTTTTACAATACGGTAATCTGCGCTGTGGGGGTCTTTTGTTCCAGGCTCACCCAGCCATAATTATCTTTACGCAATAGCCATCCGTCAGTACCCTCAACATTCTTCGGAAGCTTACCAAATTCGGGCGATTCACCGGCAACATCGAGATAGTAAACTTTATCACCAAGAACAAGCTGCACAACCAGATGATTAAACTGATCTTTTACTGGATAGATATTTTCGAGACGGCCACGATCTTTGGTCTTTACAAGCACTACATCAGTGGAAAAGCCTGCACGTTTCAGTAAAAATGCCATAATGAGATTCATTTCGGGACCAGAACCTTCTTTCTTTTTGATGACTTTATCAAAATCCTTAGATGCATAAATGCCATATAGCCCGTTCCACTTTACATTTTGTTTTACCACTTCGTAAATATTCCGGGCCAGTTGCTCTCCCGAAGCATTATTCTGGAGGGCTATATCGAGCATGGGCTTGTAATCGAATGCTTTCACCATCCTTAAGCCTAAATCGTTACTTGTTAACCAGCGATTGTTGGCTTCTTCCCAGGTTGGCAGCCAATATACAATGTAACCTCTACGGTTACGGTTCATCCGCATATCTGTAACATCCCAGTTATCAAAGTCTTGTTCTGCAGTTTCGAGGATATAATCATAGTAAAACGGGAACAATCCTTCAGCCCGGTAAAGATGTACCTTAACCTGCTGACTGGCATCTGCAACCGGAGTTTCTTCACTGGCTTTTATAGCTGGCATATTCCGCATGATGTATTTTAAATTACGGTCACGAACCAGGTTAACCGACACAGTTCCAGCAGGTGAATCGTAAAGCAGTCCTTCATTTTCATATAATTCAGCATGGATCTTCTTGAGCTTGTTTTCATACAACCATTGTATCCGGGAAGAAATACCCTGCTGATCTTCCATACTTAAAGGCTTACCCTTCTGATAAGTAACCAGATAGTTGAATTTAAAGGTACGCTTACCCTGTATTCACTCCAAACGGTTGGAATAGCCGATTGAAAATACCAGTCGCGGAGTTTAACCAAATCGAGAGAAGCAATGGTATAGCGATATTCAATTACCGATCCGGGTTTAACATCGGGCAGGGTAAGAACGATCAGCCTGTTTTTAGGATCAATTTCGACTTCCTTTCTATCCGACGTACGTGTTTTACTTTTTATTATTTTCCCGTTACCATCGTAATTAAAAGTTTGACCGCTAAGTTCCACCACCTTTTCGTAATGATTGTACGAACGATATGGAATTTCAACTTTTGCGTAGCGAAGACCCGCTTCATTCAAAATCTTAATGCGAACATGCCGGGTATATTCCGTGCGTGGCCCAACCCTTACTGTTCCGTAATCACAAAGGATAACTGCCGGTGCCGAAGGATCGGGTTTATAAATATTCATATCCAAATCCTGCTTCAGGATTTTCCATATTTGATGGGAGGCTTACTGTTATATGCAAATGCATTGACAGCAAAAAAAGCCATTATAATAATGAACAATGTTTTTGCTCTTGTCTTCATATATTTAAGTTATTAGTTAGGGAACTATGCTCAAACTCAAAAACAATGCCAAGATGAAATGTTTCCTTATGCTATGGAGTTGAGAATGTGCGACAATTTCCGGGTAAGTTCAAATCGTGAATAGGCCTGAATATTTCCGGCATTCACTTCCAGTTTGTTTTCGAGGTATAGATTGAAGTTTTGAAGCAGGATATTTTTTAGCCTGGAAACTTCGTTAAAACCGGCTATCTGACCACATTGGGATTCTTCCAGGATGGCTGCCACATCTCCTTAGTAGGACCAATAGCAACAATGGGGCGGTTGGCCGCCAGATATTCGAAGAATTTCCCTGTCAATATTCCTTCTGCATTGGGAGTATTATTGATCAAAAGCAACAGAAGCTGCGATTGCCGTTCACCTCTGACAACTTCGTTGTGCGGGATAAATTCCGTTTTTTCCAGAAATCTGTATAATCCGTATTGGTTTAAAGAATCAAGTACTGTGGTATCCAAACGTCCTACAAATTTCAGTTTAAGATGCCTTTCAACCTGAGGATTCTCCTTAAGTAATTGTAAAAGAGCTTCCCAGAGTACAACCGGATTCCGTGCTTTGTTAATGGTGCCAAAATGTGCCAGTGTAAAATCTTTATCCAGCTCAACAGCCTGATGATCATAGTCGCTGTTGTCGAATCCATTGGTAATGGTTTCGACCCGGTGAGCTCCCATGGTGGTATATTCTTCTGTCATTTTACTGCCAACAGTTACCACGCTATCTGCTGTTTTTATAACCGATTTTTCCAGTCTCCGGTGCTTACGGTCGGCCCATGACGTAAGCAATAACTCGGAGTAATAGTCGATATTTGTCCAGGGATCCCTGAAATCGGCTACCCATGGAATATGCAATTCATTTTTAAGTTTCATGGCAATGAGATGCATGCTATGCGGAGGTCCCGACGAAATTATGGCATCAACAGGCTGGCTTTTCAGATATTCCTTTAGATATTGGACAGAAGGTTTTACCCAGAATTTCCGGGCATCGGGGATAAAGAAATTTCCACGGATCCAGACTGCAACCTTTTCGGCCAGCTTTGGCTTTTTACGCTCGGTGAGAAAGCCAACATTCACCTTCTCCGTTTTCTTCTGTCCTATAAATTTCTTGTAAAACATATAGGGTTCCCATATAGGTCGTCTGATAATGGTCAGATCATGGGGGATATCTTTTTCGTTCGAAAGGTCGACCTCGGCATACTCGCCATTTTCGGTCGTATAAATAATAGGTTCCCAGCCAAAATCCCTGAGGTATTTGGCAAACTTAAGCCAGCGGAATACTGCCGAACCACCGGCCGGAGGCCAGTAATAGGTGATGATGAGAACCTTTTTGTTCATAGAAGGATTATTTGCCGATGTGTAAGGTAAATCTGCAAGGACCTAACGCTCAGCCAATGTTTTGAAGTAAAGTACGGATGCTCACCTTTTCACTGATCAATTCCCGCAGCTTGTCAACAGCAACCCGCTCCTGCTCCATGGTATCGCGATAACGGAGTGTAACGGTATTATCTTCGAGTGTCTGATGATCAATTGTGATACAGAAAGGTGTTCCGATAGCATCTTGCCGACGGTACCGACGGCCGATGGTATCCTTTTCTTCGTATTGACAGTTGAAATCAAATCGTAAAAGGTCTAAAATTTCACGGCCTTTCTCCGATAAACCATCTTTTTCACAAGCGGGAAAATGGCAAGCTTAACGGGAGCAAGCGCTGGTGGAATACGCAACACAATGCGTTCGTCTTCCGAACCGTCTTCCTTTTTTATCTTTTCTTCACAGTAGGAATTTGATAAAACAGCCAGAAAGGTACGGTCCAGCCCAATGGAAGTCTCGATTACATATGGAATATAGCTTTCGTTTGTTTCCGAATCGAAATAGCGGATTTTCTTGCCCGAAAATTTCTCATGCTGCGAAAGGTCGAAATCGGTACGCGAATGTATACCTTCCAGTTCTTTGAAACCCATGGGAAAGTTAAACTGTATATCGGTGGCTGCATTAGCATAATGTGCCAGCTTCTCATGATCGTGATAACGATAATTTTCAGCACCCATGCCTAAAGCCAGGTGCCATTTCAGCCTCTTTTCTTTCCAAA
>JAAUTT010000158.1 GCA_012031335.1 Bacteroidales bacterium
ATAGGATTGCAGTCGCCTCAGCAACCTGCCGACAAGATCATCGGTATCTGGTCGAACGAAGATGGCTCAGTTCAAAATGAGATTTACAAGAAGGGTTCGGTTTATGAGGCCAAAATCAACAAAGCCATTGAATTTACCGGCACCGTAACCATGTACAAGCTTACTTATGCCGACAAGAAATGGAAAGGCAAAGCTTTTCAACCCAAAAAGGGTTATACAGCCAATGTAACGCTTCGTTACTGGACGATAACACTCTTTTGATAACTGCATCAAAGGCTGGTATCACCAAAACCAAAACCTGGAAACGGGTAAACCCATAAGCACATGAAATCCGTTTTGACAATTCTTTTATTTTTACTGGTTATGTCTTCCGAGGCGCAGCAGGTTTTCCGGTCGCTCGATGAGGTGCAGCAGTTTGCAGCAATTCACAATACCGAAATCCTGAATGCTGCCCGGAAGACCTTGGTAGCAGGGAACGATCTGAGTGCCGCCAGGGGAACCTTGCTTCCGCAGATAAACGGTTCGGCTGCTTTCCAGGATAATCTCCGGTTATCAACAACCCTTATCCCTGCCGAAATTTTTGGCGGCCCTGCCGGCACCTATTCCGAAGTGCAGTTCGGACAGAAATATAATTACAATGCATTCCTTACGGGAAGTTTGGATATTGTGAACGTGGGTTCCTGGTTCCGGATCCGCAGTAGCAAAATTGAGGAACAAATTGCCCAGGCTTCGGAGTTACAGGTGAAACAACTGATAAGCGAGCAGATTGCCGCAGCGTATTATATGACGCTACTCTCCGCCGAAGCCTGCCATTTGGCCCAGCTCAGCAAACAAACATCCGACAGCCTTCTACAAAGCGTTACCGAAAACGCCAGAACGGCCTGGTGGACGAAATTACCCTGAACAACCTGAAAATAAATAACAGGCTTTTGGACGACAACCTGCGCAACAACCAAACTATTTTCAACCAGAATCTGGGTGCTTTAAAACTGTTGATGGGTGTTTCCATGGGCGATTCCATTGTGCTGAAGGAACAATTCAGTCGCGCCGATGACGATTTTTCTCCAGCCCTGAGCCATCTGACTGTGTCGCCAGAGGTAAGCATCGCACAATTCCGGATGGAGCAAGCCGCCTTATCGGTAAAAAAGCAGTGTTGCCAGTTTTACACCCCGGCTTTCGGCGGTGGGTAGCATGGGGTATCAGCAGTTTAATCAGGAGTTCGAGCCATCGTTTACCAATCCTTCATGGAAGCCGGTGCAATATGTCGGCCTTCGTCTCGATATTCCTGTGTTCAGCGGTTTCGCCCGCTCCAATGCGGTAAAAAATGCCCGCCTCAACCTCCATACCATGCAAAGCAGTTTTGCTTATGTCGAATCAAAGGCTGCGCAGGACGATAAAAACCTTCTTGCAGAATTCTATGCAAATAAGGAAAAGGCCGGTAATGCCGCTGAGATCCGTGACCTGTATCTTTCGAACTATACCCTGGCAGGGCAGCGTTACCGCGAAGGGGTAAGCAATACCGACCAGTATCTCCAGGCCTTTACCGATTACCTTTCAGGGCAAAGCCGCTACATCGCTGCGGTGGCCGATTATTATGTAAGCAAAGCAAAAATTCAGAACCGTATTCATTCAAAATAATATGAACCGTAGTTTTTTATTCTATATCACTTTAATACTTCTCCTAAGCGCCTGTAACCGTCAGCAGGGAATTAGCCCCCAACGCAAAAACATTGTGGAGTCGGTTTACGCCTCGGGAGAAGTGATCCCTGCTGGTCAGTATTTCGTAAATTCCATGGTCGACGGTTACCTTAGCCAAAAATTCGTGAACGAAGGTGACCAGGTAAACAAGGGGGAACACCTTTTCCGCATCAGCAGTGAGCACACGGAAGCGCAACTCAAAAATTCGCTCGACAACCTCTCGGTGGCAACCCGCAATTATTCGGAAAACTCGGCAGTGTTAGGCCCTTTTTATGCCCAGCTCGAAACCGCCAAAGCAAAGCAGAAAACCGACTCGCTGAATGCGGAACGTTACCGGAAACTCAGAGCCACAGGAGCGGTATCACAGATGGAGTTCGAACAGATGACTATTGCCTGGCAAAACAGCAAAGCGCAGGTGCTATCGCTCGAAGACAATATCCGAAGTACCCGGAACGAGCTTTTCCGGCAGTTATCGGGAGCGCAGAGTGCAGTGGCCTCGTCCATGGAGGCAAAAGGCAATTATTTGCTCTCGAGCGAAATTGACGGCCAGGTGTATAACATCTATAAAGTGCCTGGTGAACTTGTAAAACGGGGCGATTTGCTTGCCATGCTGGGAAAGCCCGATTCGATGATTATCCGGTTGAATATCCAGGACGAGGACATTTCGCGCATAGCCCTCAACCAGGAGGTGCTGGTGGAACTCAATACCCATCCCGGCCGGATTCTTAAGGCACGGGTATCGAAAATACTGCCGGCTTTCGATACGCAGGATCAATCGTTCAAAATTGAAGCTGTTTTACCGATGCTCCACCCCGAATATTTGCCGGAACACAAGTGGTTGCCAACATTGTAATCTCTACCCGTAAAAACACGCTGGTGATTCCCAAAAGCTACCTGAACAGCAACGGCGAAGTGATCCTCAAAAAGAAACGTGAAGTAAGGAAAATCAAACGGGGCATTGAAGATACCGAAATGGTGGAAGTACTGGGTGGCCTGCACGAAGGTGATATACTTATCAAACAAAAGTAACATGAGCCTGAAAGTAAATATCGACATAGCCCGCAACAACATGCAAAGCCGTATGAAGCAGACTGTGGTGGCTACATTGGGCGTTACCTTCGGAATCGGGATGTTTATTTTTGTAAACAGCCTGATCTCAGGTACCAACGATTTCCAGGAGAAAATGACCCTGGGATCCACGCCACATGTTCGCATTTTCAGCGAGAATCGTGAACCCGGAGAATCGCTTACACAGCGTTTCTTTGGTAAAGATTCCCATGCCATAGTACACAACGAGAAAACCATTCCTGCAGATGTTAACCTGAAAAATCCCTACAAAATAGTGGATATCGTTCGGAAAGATCCACAGGTTGCCGCCATTACCCCCCAGGTTACCGCCAATGTTTTTTACACAAGCAATGCGGTTCAGGTAAACGGAACCATTTTGGGGGTCGATATCCGCGAGGAAGATAAGATGTTCGACATTGCCGGAACCATGAAGGAAGGCAGTATCGACAACCTGCTGAAGAACCCCGATGGTTTGCTCATCGGCATTGGTGTTGCCCGAAAACTCAATATCCGGATGAACGACAACCTTACCGTTACCACTGCCAGCGGGGTGTTGCGGGTGATGAAGGTGGTGGGTATTTTCGAAACCACCATTGCATCGGTCGATAAATCGAAAGCGTATTCCAATATCTCTACTGCCCAAAAACTGCAAAAACAGGGAGCGGATTACATCACCGATATCAAAATAAACCTGAAGGACAAAGAAAAAGCTCCTGCTTTTGCCCACAGGTACAGCAACCTGACGGGTTATACAGCCGAGGACTGGAAATCGGCCAACCAGCAGGTTACTGTGGGGTTTATCATCCGCAACTACATAGCCAATTCTGTGGTGTTTACCATTTTGCTGGTGGCGGGGTTCGGCATTTACAATATCCTCAATATGACCATTTATGAAAAGATGAAGGACATTGCCATCCTGAAGGCTACCGGATTTTCGGGGAAAGACATTACCCAGGTTTTTATATCGCAGGCATTGTTTATTGGCTTTTTCGGAGGATTAATCGGTTTGCTGCTGGGATTTGCCATTTCCTGGCTGATAGGCTCTGTTCCCCTCAATTTGGCCAATGTGAAGACGTTGCCCATGAATTTCAAACCAGTCCACTATACCACCGGGTTTATGTTCGGACTGGTCATATCATTTCTCTCAGGGTGGCTTCCGGCACGCAAGGCAGCCCGCATCGACCCGGTTCAGATAATCAGAGGATAACCATGGAAAACTTCATTTTACAAACAGAAAATATCAACAAGCACTTTTATCTGCCTGAGCCTTTTCAGGTGTTGAAAGGAGTATCGTTTGCCGTGAAAAAGGCGAGTTCCTGTCGCTCATCGGTAAATCGGGAAGCGGGAAATCGACCCTGCTGTATGTGCTCTCCACCATGGATACCGATTACCAGGGAAAGCTCATGATCAAAGGTGAGCAGCTAACCGGGAAAAAGCAGAACGAGTTGGCAGCCTTCCGGAATGCGCATATCGGTTTTGTGTTCCAGTTTCACTTTTTGCTGCCCGATTTCACCTGCCTGAAAAATGTGATGCTTCCGGCTCTCAAGCTGGGCAAACTCAGTCCGGAGGAAATAGAACACCTTGCATACGAAAAGCTGAGGATCCTGGGAGTTCATGATCAGGCGCTGAAGAGCGCCAGCAAGATCTCGGGCGGACAGCAGCAACGGGTGCTATCGCGCGGGCGCTTATCAACAATCCGGCAGTGATCATGGGCGACGAACCCACAGGCAACCTCGACAGCAAAAATACCCGGGTGGTGTTCGATATTTTCCGGCAACTCACACAGGAATTCAACCAAACAATTATCTGCGTAACACACGATCCCGATTTTGCCGGTCGTACCGACAGAATTATTGAAATGGCAGATGGAGAAATTGTAAATTGAAAAAGACACACGATGAGTAATGTATTAAAAGCTGAAATGACCCCCTAAATCCCCCATATGGGGACTTTGACGCTTCGCTCATAGTTAATTGCTAAACTGCAAGACAAGGCAAATCTCTAGGTTAGTAGCATAAGTCCCCCGTTTCGGGGGATTTAGGGGGGTTAGTAGATAGAAATGGAAGTAAACAACGATTGAAAAATGTCTGTTTCGAAAAATTATAACACGTATTGAGCGCCGCAGGTGCGGCATCTTTGTAGCCTGGGGTGAAGCGAAGCGGAACCCCAGGATTAAATTTAATATAAAATTTTGGCGGCGCGTAAATTCGTTGAACAATGCGATTCGCTTTACATCGCCGCAACAGGTAAGCTTTTAATTAATAAAAAATAAATCAGTATGAACAAAACAACAATTGTTCTTCTTGTGCTTATTGCTTTAGCACCATCGGCCAACGCTCAGTATCCTACGGCGAAAAATGGTACCAGAACCCCTTTGGGCTTTGAACCCCTTAAACTCCATGCCGGAGAAGGTTTTTTATTTCCTGCCGTTGCTGCAGGATTACTCTGGTGGTTAACGCCAACCGATTCTACACTTAACAACCGTTTTTTCAATTTATAACGAAAACGGTTATTCCTGGGGATACAAGTACCCTTACACACAGCTTTACCAGAGCAGTACCGGATTTACTTTCCGGGTACGCAGGTGGATGTCGGTGGGTAGCGAACTCGACTTTTATTTCCCTTCCGATGCCTATAACAGCACTGTGGGTATTGCTATCCGCCCTTTTGCACGCTTTTATCCTGTAAATAATAATAAGCTGAAACTTTACTTCGAATCGGGCGGTGGAATGATCTATTTCGTGGAGAATTTTCCCAAACCTACATTCTGGGATTCGCGACTGGGAACCTATTGGAACGGTACCACCAAATACGGCATTGGCGGTGAAATCAAAATCGACACTAATACCTGGCTGATGCTGGGCATACGACATGTGCATGTTTCCAATGGAAATAAAAAAGGCGTTGACCGTAATCCCTCGCACGACAGCAACGGGATTTTCATCGGGTTCTCTCGAAACTTAAAACGTTCCCGGAATGGTTAAGAAAAGTTTTCTTTTACTGGCATTTGCAGTGAATTCTTATATCGGACAGGCCCAGGAAACCTCTACCAAAAGCTGGTCGGAGATCCATCAGGAAGAAGTAGTTATTTTAAAAGAGTTGAAAAGCAAATTAACTCTGGGGGTTGGCTTTGGCCGCTGGCAGATGTTTTCGCACGCCCGTGCCGACAGTACCGGATTATTGGACATCAGTGATTATCACCGTATGCTGAACCTTAACATGGGATACTACATCCGTGAGAATACCGCCATAACATGGTCATTATCGATGTTGATCATCCCCAAGGAAAAGAAAATAGACAGCCTGTCGTGGACTCCCGGTACGGGACTTGGCGGAATACGCGCGAAAGCGCATGGCAAAGGGGGAATTGCGATACCGTTAAACCTGGGAGTCCGACGCAGCTTTCTTACAGGATTTACCCGACCCTATATTTCTGGAGGTTTAGGATTAACATATATGTATATTGGCGAGGGATCGGCCATAGTAATAGGTGGCGACCGTGACAAAGACATCCACAAAGAAAGCCGTATTATCCCTTCATGGAACATCGCGGCAGGTGTCCAACACCGCATAGGAAGAGCAGTAAGACTAAACCTTGGCCTTGACATTTACGGGTCGGCCCCGTTAAGCTCCGAAATAGGATCAATCAAACAATTCAGCGGGTGGTACCTGTCGGGAGGGTTGCAATTTATTTTAAATCCCGGTAAAGATGAGGACATTCTGTTTGTGTTGGGCTATGGCCTTGATTTCCCTGTCAGGATTTTCCCAGCAAAGCCCGTTTGAAGTGTCGGCAAGAACGATTTCAGCAGGAAATGGAAATTCGTTCGGGAATTATGAATTATCGCTGACTTACCCTGTTTTCAGAAAGGAGAAAACAATCGTTGCAGCCGGGATAATTACCGATTGGTACCGCAACAATCTATCAGGCGATTCAATTGGGTTAAGAAATCTGTACCGTCTGTCTATCCCTTTAATGCTCCAGATTTCCCTGGGTGAGAAATATAAGCTGAATATTATTGCCGATCCATCGCTCAGCTCCGATTTTGAGGATATTTCAAGTAAAGATTTCCGGTACAATGCTGCCATCAGGCTGGCACGCAACAAAAAAACGGGCATGTTGTGGTCGGCAGGGATTGGAATTTCGAAACAGTTTTTCGGGATCCAAGTAGTACCCTTTTATCAGGCAAACATACCCATAACCTCCAGGCTTTCGTTTTCGGGCGCCTTGCCCATGAAGCCCAGGCTCACTATTGAGATTTCTCCTGAAAAGCAGGTCGGTTTTGCAGTAGCAGCCAGTGCAGGCTCTTTCCGTTTATCGGCTGCAAAGGATGGGCAATATGCTGATATCAAACAAGGAGAGGCTTTCTTCTTTTATCAGCAAAAGCTTGCCGGGAATTTTCACCTTGGTATTAATGCAGGCCGTACATTCATCAACCGCATCCGTGTATTCGGGAAAGATCAGAAAATACCATTACGGTTGTTTCTTTACGATTTTGGCCATGAGCGCACCCCATCCGCATCATGGAATAGCAATGGGTGGTTAGTTCAGGCGCAGGTTGCTTATAAAATTCATTCTAATCTCTGAAAATGAAACCAGGAATTTTCTGGTAAATTATAATTAATACACAATCAGAAATAAAAGGTTTATACCAGGTGCCAAAATAGACCGGTAGTACCACTCTTTTTCCTAAGCCGATTCGAAATGTACAGCATGGGTTTCAATTCCCATTTTTAATGACTCTTTATACAGAAGGTCGCCCTGTGTGGCAAGTCCTCCCGGAGAAGGAGGGTAGTCGTATAAAACCAGTACTTTCATGATGTATTTAAAATTGTTGTTTTATGAATTTATCAGCGGATAAGGAGCGTCATAAATTTGAGTGAGTGTTTAGATTTTCTTTATCCATTTTCTTGCATCAGCGGGGTCGGTGAACTTCCAGAAAGCCTCCGCTTTGGGAGTGGTTAAGGCTTCCCAACCATTTGTTTCATAACCATAAGTTTCGGTAATGATACTCAGTTTTCTCAGCCATATTCTTTTGGTAAGCATGCGATAAACAGAGGCGTTTTCAACAGGTCGCGGGTAATATGCCTTGTTGCCATCCTCGTAGGCAAATGTCCGGAGTTCGCCGGTTTTGATTTTTCCCGCATACCATAGTTTGATTACAGCTTTGCTAACTTCTTCGTGTCTGATATGACGGGTGTATTCTCCCGTTGGATTATGTGTGATTATAACATCGAAAGATTCCGGAGGCAATAAGCTGAGAATGGTGTTTTCGACAACCCTTTCATCCAGTCGCATCTGTTCCGGACCATCGTCCAGGTCGCCCATGATACCTTCACATCTTAAAATTTTCATGGTGTCATGAAATTTCCGGGCACGATCGGGATCGTTTTTCCTGCAAAGACAAATTACCAGGCATTTCCAGGCAGGATGACTCAGGATGGTTCCGCCGGCCCATAATGTTTCATCATCGGGATGTGCTACAATCAGGGCAATAGATTTAGGAGAGGCGTGGGTTTTAAACTTCATTCCAAATTTTGGATTTTAGATTT
>JAAUTT010000159.1 GCA_012031335.1 Bacteroidales bacterium
TAGCGGCTGAGCCCAGCAATTCCAGTCAATCCATTGGCGAAGAGGAATCATTAGCGTTTGAAGTGACGACGAGTCAAAAAGCAAATTATATCAGCCTGCCGATTTTATTACAATATCAAAGCCCCGGAAAGCGATTTCATTTTATTGCCAAAGGTGGCTTGCTTATTAATTTTTTATTGGATGAAGATTTTCAAATTTCTACGGTTAATTCGCTCAATTCCAAACTGCGATTACCTCCGAATATTCCGTCGATGAGCGCGCAGGAATCGCTCAACAGCGCTACCGTTGACTATTGGCTCGGCGCGGGTCTTGCTTATGATTTGAATTCAAATATGAGCTTGTCTTTAGAACCTACTTTTCTGAAGACTTTTAGTCGTCAAAATATTCAAAATACTGTACAATCTTCTAATTATGCATTAGGATTAAACGCAGGTTTGACACTAAATTTTTAAATCCTTATAGTTTTATAAACTTTTTGTTGCAAAAACACAAAAACTCCCTTATTTTGCTTTATTATAAGGATATTGGCAGGCTATTCCTGCCTTATTTCCCTCAGAAATAAGCAATTGACGTGATCTTTCCAAAGAAAAGCTAAACATTTTCCCGGAATCATCGTTTGGTGTTCATATTATGCGTAGAGTCATAAATTTGATAAAAAATGCTGCTATATTAACTGGCAAAATAAACTGATTGTTGTAGCTGAGGATGAGGATACAAATTACACTTTACTGGAACAGATAATCAAGGAAACAGGTGCGGAAATTTTACGTTTTGAAGATGGATTGTCTCTTGTGAATTATTACAACAGCTTAGAAACCCACAATACAAGTCTTATTTTAATGGATATAAAAATGCCGGGCCTCGACGGTATAGAAGCATTGAAATGTGTACGACAGCGATTTCCTGATATGGTGGTAATTGCCCAGTCGGCCTATGCCATGAAAGAAGATATTGAATTATATAAAGATACAGGATTCAATAACTATCTGACAAAACCCATCAGTCCCATTCATTTAAAAGAACTACTCAATCAATATCTGATGAGCTGAGTTCGATTACTTCATTTCACTGTCTTTCATGCTTAGTTGAATTCTCTTACGGGCAGCATCAACTTCCAGAACTTTTACAGTTACATGCTGATGGAGTTTAACAATATCGGCCGGATTGCTGATAAATTTATCAGCAAGATGCGAAATATGAACCAGCCCATCCTGCTTCACACCGATATCCACGAAAGCTCCGAAATTGGTAATATTGGTTACAATCCCCGGCAATATCATACCCGGCTTAACATCATTTATGCTGTGTACTTCATTGGAGAATTCAAATACTTTTATCTGGGCACGGGGATCCCGGCCAGGTTTAGCTAACTCCTGTAAAATATCATTTAAGGTGGGTAATCCAACTGATTCGGAAGTATATTTCCTGACGTCAATTTGCTTGCGTAAGGGCTCATTTTGAAGCAAGTCAGTCAATGTAGCATTCATATCTCCTGCGATACTTTCAACAAGCGCATATCTTTCGGGATGCACGGCGCTATTGTCGAGCGGATTTTTTGCACCCGGGATGCGCAAAAACCGGCACTTTGTTCAAAAGCTTTATCACCCAGTCTGGGAACTTTTAATAAATCTTTACGCGACTGAAAATCTCCGTTTTTTACTCTATAATCTACAATATTCTTAGCCAGGGAAGGACCCAATCCCGATACATACGTTAACAGATGTTTACTGGCTGTATTCAGGTTTACACCTACCAGGTTAACACAGCTTTCGACTACCTGATCAAGGCTTTTCTTCAGTTTAACCTGATCGACATCGTGCTGATACTGTCCAACCCCTATTGATTTCGGATCTATTTTAACCAACTCGGCCAGGGGATCCATCAGCCGCCGGCCAATTGAGATTGCACCACGCACCGTAACATCGAATTGCGGAAATTCCTCCCTTGCCACACCCGAAGCCGAATAAATCGAAGCTCCGGCTTCACTAACCACATAAACCTGTACATCACGTTCAAAACGAACTTTATTGATAAAATGCTCCGTTTCTCGGCTTGCAGTGCCATTGCCAATTGCAATAGCATCAATCTTATATATATTTACCAGGTGGGTAATTTTTTTAGAGGCCTGCATGGTTTCATTCTGGGGCGCATGCGGATATACAGTTTCGTTATGTAAAAGGTTACCCTGCGAATCCAGGCAAACTATTTTACAACCCGTCCGATATCCTGGATCTACAGCCAGCACATTCTTTTTCCCCAGCGGAGACGACAAAAGTAACTGCCGTAAAATTTTCAGCAAACACCTTAATAGCTTCTTCATCAGCTTTTTCCTTGGATATATTGGTAAACTCTGTTTCGATGCTGGGTACCAAGTAAGCGCTTTATAACTATCTTCAAGCGCTTGGGATACCTGATCAGCAGCTTCGTTTCTTGCTTTTATAAATTGCTTTTCGAGAATTTCCAGTGCTTTATCCTTTTCAGGTTCAATGGAAACTTTCAGAAAACCTTCCTCCTCTCCTCTCCTGATAGCAAGGATACGATGCGAGGGACACCGTTTCAAAGGTTCACTAAAGTCAAAATAATCCTTATACTTTATTCCCTCTTCTTCCTTTCCTTTCACCATGCGGGAACTAATTACCGCTTCACGGTCAAACAAACGGCGGATACTTTCTCTTGCCCTGATGTCTTCGTTGATGGTTTCGGCAATAATATCGCGTGCTCCCTGCAGAGCATCATCTGTATTTTCAACTTTATCGTTCAAATATTTCTCGGCAAGTAAATGAATATCTTTTACCTGTTGTTTAAAAATGGTTTCGGCCAGCGGTTCGAGTCCTTTTTCCCTTGCAATGGCAGCTTTTGTTTTTCGCTTGGGTTTATATGGTAAATAAAGGTCCTCGAGATCTGTCATATTCCAGGTACTTTCCAGCTGTGATTTCAGATCGGGAGTAAGTTTTCCCTGCTCATCAATAGAGTTGATAATCGATTCCCGTCTTTTGGCAACTTCCTGCAACTTTTCGTATTGTTCCTTAATAGCCAATACCTGCACCTCATCGAGCATACCCGTAACTTCCTTCCTGTAACGACTAATAAAGGGCACAGTTGCATCCTGATCGAGTAACTGAATAGTATTTTTAACCTGTGAGCTCTTTATTGAAAGAGTACCACTAATAATTTCTATAATTTTATCCATTGCATATTCTCAATTGACTTCAAACCTACAGGTTTTTATCTTATATTCAAGCGGTGTTAAAAACTAAGTTCTGGTAAAATGGTATAGAATTTGAACGTTAGAAACTTCCTTACTAATTATTTATGAAAACGCTAACTAAACTTTTCTCAATCGCTATTTTTTTATTTTTTATTCAGGTTCAGGGTTCCTTTGGACAAACTGCAACAGTGCTGAAGGGTATCATTACAAATAAAATTACTGGAGAGAAACTTGCTTACGCCTCCATCTATTGTAAAAAGGATGGCATAGGAACCATTTCGAACGAAAATGGCGAATTCAAGTTTTTCATCCCCGAAAATTCCACGGACGAATACTGTTTTTATCTCCTATATGGGATATGAAAGAAAAAAATTCTGAAACGAACAATAAATCCCGACAGTATCTATAAAATAAATCTTCAGCCTGTCTCAGTCAATTTAAAAGAAGTATTGGTATTGGCTAAGTCCAAAGATTTCAGTGAAAGAAGAATTATCAGGCTGGCTATCAAGAATATTCCCAAAAACTACCCGGATTTTACATTTCAACTAAACGGATATTACAGAGATTATGTAAGAAATGGAATTTATTATAACAACCTGATTGAAGCCGCCCTTACCGTTCAGGATAAGGGTTTTAAAACTGAAGATTACCGGAATAGCCAGATTCAGATAAATCAAATCAGGAAAAATACCGCCTTTAAAACCGATAGCTTTGAAAGTCGCCTGCTTTATGGAAAAAACAAGAAAATACCCTATTCAGTCCTGAACGATTTTAATGGCAACGAATTCTGGATACTTCGTATTCACGATCCGATAAGAAACTACAAAACTTTTACTTTTTCATTTGTGGAAGTTATGAAATCTGATTTTATTCATAATCATACATTTCAATTGGATGGTATGGTTACTAACGATAATGAAACTTTTTACAACATATCGTTCAGCAAAAAATAACGCAGCATAATATAAATATACAGGATTCGGTTTTAACAAATGATAATATAATCTTCGAAATAAAAGGTAACATATTGATAAACAAAAGGAATTACGGAATATACCGGTTTAATTATACCCTAAGCTGCAAATCGAAAGAATATAATGGTGAGCTACTGGAAGAACAACTGGAATACAAAGAATTCAATTCGAAACTTTATCTGAACTATCACTTATTAAAGAATTATTTCGAATACAAGGCAGCTTCGACGTTTAAAATACATAAAATTACCCTGGATAATGCCAAAAATTGCGTGCATGTTAAGTTTACACAACCGATTCATCCGCGCAGATGGAAAGAAGCTGAGATAAATTTGATTGTAAATGGTAAAATTATCAGAGATATTAAAGTGAATCCCTTATATGATGAACTTGAAATCTATTATCCGGCAGACAATAAACAAATGCAGACCATAAACCAGGAAAATGCAGACCAAATTACCGTAAATATTGTAAACCTGGTGAGCATATATAAAATGCCGCTGGATTTCGGCCCTCCATCCGGGCTCTTTCAGTACCGCGAGTTTTTTACAAACGAAATAAAAACCGGGAACCTTATTCCCGATTCGGCTTTCGCTTCAAAGCTTGTTCCCCTTTATCAGGTGGATCAAAAGATTGATGCGGAATTCTGGAATACCTACAATACTTTTCTCAGGCAACCTTTAAAAGAATAATTTTATTTATAAAGACATAAATAAGGAGTATCCTCTGCAGCCTTCACCTTAAATCTGGTATCTTTCGGAACTACAAACGATTCGAATTTTTTATACTCCTTCCAGGCACTTTCTCCGGGGAGTTTAACACTCAGTTTACCGGAAATTACAGTCATAATTTCTAGGGTTGATGTACCGAATTCGTACTCACCAGCTGCCATTACACCTATAGTAGCAGTGCCTTCCACTGAATCAAGGGCTATAGATTTTACCTTTCCGTCGAAATATTCATTTGTTTTAAACATACTTTTCTGGTTAATGAAATGCAAATATATACAGGAATTGCAGCAAACGGTTAAGGGAATTTCTATTATCAGGGATCATTTTCTTTGATTTGGGTTTAAACCATCGTAAATTTCAACTTTCATCCAACTAATTACATTATCATGAATACTAACGATCGCAGAAAATTCCTTAAAACCGGCTTGCTGGCAGCTGGTATAATTCCTGTAATTGGCAGTGAATTAAAAAGCTCAGGCCCTTTAACAACAATAAAAAAGGCCGACAATGATTTTGTATATCGTACCCTTGGCAAAACAGGATTAAAGGTACCGGTTATCAGCATGGGAGCCGGAGACACAACCAACCCAAAACTGGTTGAGGCAGCCTGGACCAGGGCATAAAACTCTTCGCCACATCGCAGTACTATTATAATGGCGGAAACGAAAAAATGATCGGTGGAGTTATAAAAAGGAAAAAAACGTGAAGACTTTTTAATTGCCACCAGTGCCATGCCCGAGGGTATGGATCATAAAACAGGTATGTTTACAGCTGGATCCACTGCAGATTCTTTTATTAAAAATCTTGAAGGAAGCCTTCAGCGTTTGGGGGTAGATTATGTGGATATTGCCTTTCTGCCTTTTGCAGCCCGTAAAGAATCAGTTTTCTTTGAGCCTTACCTGAAAGCAATGGAGAATTTCAAAAAACAAGGGAAAGCCAGGTTTATAGGAATTGCTACACATAGTTACGAACCCGAAGCAATTAAGGCTGCTGCGGATACCAAAATTTATGACCTAGTAATGACTGCCTATAACTTTAGAAAAGAAAACGGACCACAAATAAAGGAGGCTATTGCCTATGCGGCCAATGCCGGATTAGGCATTATCGCCATGAAAACCATGGCTGGCGCTTATATGGATAAAGAAAGGACACAGCCTGTAAATGCTTCAGCTGCATTAAAATGGGTTTTACAGGATAATAATATTCACACCATTGTACCGGGGTTTACCACTTTCGATCAGCTGACGCTCAACATTCAGTTAATGCAGAATCTTGGCTTAACCAGTGAGGAGAAACGATGGTTAAGTGCCTATAATTACAATACGGGTGAAATATATTGCCAGCAGTGCGGAGAATGTTTACCGCAATGTCCGGGTAATGTCGATATTCCCACCATCATGCGAAGTTATATGTATGCCTATGGTTATAAAAATCTGCATCACGCCAGGCAAACCTTATTGATGGCGAAACTATAGCGAATGCGAAAAATTGCTCTTCGTTGTAACGTAAAGTGCAAAATGAATTACAATATCAAATCGAAAATTGCAGATATCTCAAGAATAAAGCTAATTCCGGAGGATTTTCTATATGCTTAAAAGGAATAAAAATACCGGTGCTTATTGATTAAAAATCATTGGTGTCCGGTTAAAAATATGAGATTTCTCCCGATGGTCGAAATTACAAGGTTTTTAAGCAATGGGAATGTGGGCGGCTTAGTGGGCGGCTTCGCCACCCACTAAGCCGCCTCTCTAATATAACTAGCATCGGTAAATTACTTATATCGAAAACCAATAATTGAATTTTATCATAAAGATATTGTTGGGGACAACATCCGCAAGCCGCCTTGCAGCTCCTCTAAGCGGAGCATATCCGGGATTCAGCCAGTCAGTTCTTTCGTTCGACCAAACGATATAAAGCTGGGAACCTGGACGATATTCCCACCGAAACACGAGATTCGACCTCATTTGATTGAAATTGAAGTTTGGGTTATCAAAAGTGTAATCGGTAATTCCATCCGAATTTTCGTCGACATGGAAGCTGTTTTCGATGGTAACAGGGTTGATAATTTTAAATCGCTTGTTAAAGTCGTTGGCTTCTGGTTCTGTAATCAGCTTATAATTTGAGTATTTACCCACTGTAGCAAAAGGACTTCCATAGTATTGAACAGAAAGTTCCGGAGTAATGTGATAATCAATCCTGAAAGTTAATCCGATAGTTTCCCTGGTTTAATGCTGGCAAAAAATATACTTATTGTCTGAGCCACTTCTTTTATTATCAACATACTGCAGGTTATCCTTATTTATGGAATAATCGGCATTTAATGACAAGCGAAGTTTGTCGGCAGGACGAACCGAAATACCAGCACTTATTCCCCAGAAACGATAAGCGTTATTATCGGAAAAATCGGCATCCATTTCTATTTCACCATTAATCCTTTTCGAATAGTCCGATCGTATAATGAATTCTTCCTGCCATATGGATGGTCGCAACATGGTTGGTCCCCCACGTAAAATCCGGGTATCGAGGTTCTCCCCAATATATGCAAGGGAATTTGCAACTGACCATTTATTCAGGAACTCGCCGTATAAGTTGAGAGCTCCACCTGAAGAAAGGTACTTCCCACTATAATCCCAAGTGTTATTTTGCTCAATGCCTACCCGATAGGTTCGAAAAACCGATACGGGTTTATTCACAAAATAAGAAATAAGGTTTTGCTGATTTATGAGATCAGCCACCTGCATGTAACCTAAATCGTTAAGGTCCAACCCCGGAGACCGCCATCCTATTTCGGTGGAATATCGCCATAAGCCCTTACTACCCTTCCCGATTTTAATTTTTCCTCCATAACCTGAAAGTTGCGTCAGTGTGCTGTCGAATTTCAGATGCGATGCATGAGGACGCTGATAATATCGGGCCGATGACAACTGTAGGCTCTGTATGGCTTGTTTATCACCGCTGATATTACTTCCAATCACTTTTGCTTCAATAAAATATTCCTTATCATTCCAATAGTGCAGCAAATCCAAACCACCAGTATATGATTCCCTGTTTAGATTATTAAGGTGATTATCTTGAATAAAGCGGTTGGCAGAAGTAAATATTCCTCCGATAACAGTATTGCTTTTATTCAAATCCTGCTGCATCCGGGTTACCACATAATTGGTCAAAGGCTCAACCACAACACTTCGGTCACCTGAAGGCGTGTTAATTGTTGCTTTTTCATTGGCTGTAAGACTTTGAAGAACTCCAACGGATAGACCGCGTGCTGTTTTCCCGCTAAATTTAATGGCGCTCAGGATGGTTGTATTATCGGGTGATTTTAAATACTCACCAATTTCGAGGTTAGGAGAATACGAAGGAGAATGACCAATTCGGCGGCTGTAAAATAGGCTCATA
>JAAUTT010000160.1 GCA_012031335.1 Bacteroidales bacterium
TGCTCTTTACTTTCGCGTTCCCATGTCCTTCCGGGGATTATCAATTACTCAGGGCCGGAGTTCAGCTGTTTCCAGTCAAACTTTTCGTCCAGTGGGTCAAGTGCTTTCTGCGGATCGAAAACTCTGCTGTCCACAGGGACAGCTTTATAAGGCTCAAAATTAGGGGTATCAGTGAACATATCGGCCATGTCGGTAGCCGCGGCATCATACTGATTCAGATACGGAATTCCCATGATATTCCAGAATGTTTTAAAAATGCTGCCAAAGCTTGTATGGGTGTGACTTACATAATTCTTTTTTATGTATGGCGAAATTGCCATTAAAATGCTGCGATGTGCGTCAATATGGTCCACTCCTCCCTGAGCATCGTCTTCTGTAATTACAATTAACATATTTTTCCAGTAAGGAGTGTGTGATAAAAATTCTACAATACGTCCAACAGCGAGATCGTTGTCCGACTGATAACTTTCACGAAAAGGATATCCGGCATCTGGTCTTTCATCAGCTCCATGATCATTGGGTAAAATTACAGTTAACATCTGGGGAAGAGTATCTTTTCCAAGTCCCCATTTATCTTCAAATTCTTTTTGAAACATGTCGACCCGGAATTGATCGGGGATAGCCATATTGTAAGTTGGGTAAACAAACGATGTGTGATTCATCAAAGATGCGGGAAGCGGAAAGTTGGCCACATGTTTTATGCCGCCATATTTATAGGTATCCTGATAATCGGCAGGTTCAAACATTACGCTGAATCCAAAATTGTAGAAAGACTTTTTGTAACGACTCATATGGTCCCACATCGAACCGGCCTCATTGTAATCTTCGGGATAAATGGCTCCTGCCGCTCCGTTAAAACCAAGGTTGCCTGGAGCTGTTGAGTTTTCCTTGTATTGACGGTTCCCTCCATAATTGGCAGGAGTGGTTGCTTCAACCCACTCATTGGGGTATGTGTTTACAAGCCAGCGATGACCATCGGCCGAAACATCCGAATCAACATAAAAGTTATCGCTAATACTGAACTCACGGGCCAGTTTATGGTGGTTGGGCATAATATCTGCATTTTCAATTTTAACGGTTTTTTTACGGTTTGTAAAAGTTACGTTGTTCCCATAACGGGCAATGGTTGAGTCGCCAGTTACATTTTTCAGTTGTCCGTATATTTCGTCGAAGGTTCGGTTTTCTTTTGAGATAAACACAATGTGTTTAATAGGAGACTCCTTTTTCCCGGGAATCAAAGGTATTGGATTGTTCTTTCGCCATTCAAAATCGGGAGAATCCGAGGGTTTTATATCAAAATTATTCGCTATCACCTGTTTTGTTAACTCACTAAGTTGGGCTTCCGATGGTATTTCCGCAATCCGAACCGTGCCTTTCATCAGATTACCTATATAACTTCCCTCTTTACCAATTTGAAAAGTTTTGCCTCCGTTCGGACCACTTCCATAGCCTTTGGCATTAGTAATCACAAGTTTTTTACCATCGGGAGTAACCTTTATTTTTGCAGGGAACCATCCTGTGGGTATATGTCCGGTAACTTTCAGTGTTTTTACATCAATTACCCCAATAGCATTTATACCCGATTCGGCAACATATACCTTTTTTTCGTCGGGCGACACAGCCAAACCAAAAGGTATGATTCCTCTGTATTTCGCCAGTTTTTCTTCAGGTTGAAGTTTTATGTGCGTTACTATACTGTGGTTTTGGCTGTTTAGAACTGTGATGTTGTCGTTGGTGCCATTACTGATGAAAATGTACTTACCGGCAGCTACTATTGAGTTTGGGCTCGAACCACCAACAGCAGGAATTCCTTCCACCAATTGACCTATTAAAACACCTGTTTTTATTTTAGATACCACTTCAGGGTTTTTAGGTTTCGCTACATCTATGGCAAATACTGAAAATGATTCATCGGAGTTAATGGGTCCCAGTCCAGGAATCCTCATGGTATCGTTCAATATTCCAGTTTCCGACTCTTTGGATCCAAACGAATAAGCCGGTTTATCTAAAGTTGATCTTGTCCATTTTCCGTTTTTCTTTTTTTCGATATATCCATATTGATACATGCCAACATTAGCTACATATACAGTCTTTTCGTTTTTCGAAAGTGCAATGCCAAAGGGGTATCTGCCAACAGAAACATTGGCAGCAAGTTTATTCTGCTGCAGGTCAATTACAACCATTCGGAAACCAATCTGATCTACAGCATAAAGCCATTTTCCATCGCGTGTAATGACCATGTCTCCAATATAGCCATGGCTGTAATCGGAATGTTCATTTTTAAAATTACAATCAATTAATCCCGAACTCTTGCCGGTTGCAATATCGAAAATGTATATTTTATTTTCCTGTCCTCCGGCAACATACACTTGTTTGTTATCCGGTGAAATTGCCAATCCCATAAACACCGATGCCAGTATTCCTTCGTCTGTTTTGGGAGAAGGAGGCACTTGCCGGATATCCGGTTTTCCGGAATTCAGGTTGCGGAGGATGGTAATTGAAATTGGATTGGTGCCTGAATTAGCTGTTACTGCTATGTCTCCGTCGTTGCTGATAACAAGACCATAGGGGTGAGGTGCTACAGCGAAAGTTTTGCCCAAAGGAGTTACTATCCGCCCATTTGGAATAACCGCCGAACCGTTATTTTCAGCTGATGTATAGCGGTTTCCTGCCGGAGCACTTGAAACATATCCTTGTTGAGCTGCGACTTTCAGGACTAACAGACATAACAGAAAAGTAAAAGAATATCGGATCATAATAATGGTATATTGTTTTGAGCTAAGCTACACATGGTATATTAATTCAATGCAAAACAGAAATGAATTTAATACCAAAAAGCGGGACTTATAATCGGGTTAATTTTTAATTTTACCTGCCCAGCAAATAGCTTCCAATAAATGACGTATTACGAGTGGTTCATCATAATTATCGTCCCGGTGACCAACACCTGTATAAAAAGAGCGCCCACCTTCAAATTCTTGGCACCAGATAAATGGATGGCCATTACCATTTTCTCCCCCTTCATAACTCTTTTCGTCGAGGTTCGCCAATACTTTAATATCCTTACTTATATTTTTGAAGTTATACCATTCGTCGGTTCTTTCCCATTTTTCGGGAAGGAAAGATGTAGCAGGATGACTCCGGTCGGTTACTTCAATTACCGCTTTCTGTTGTTTGGGGTGTGATAGAAAATAAGCTCCAACTAACTGGTTATACCAGGGCCATTCGTATTCAGTATCTGTAGCCGCATGCACTCCAACAAATCCGCCACCTCCCCTGATATAATCCTGAAACGCTTTCTGTTGAATGTCATCAAGAATATCTCCTGAGGTATTCAGGAAAACTACTGTTTTATACCTTTTAAGATTTTCTATTGAAAAAACAGATGCATAACGGGTGGTATCTGCAGTTATTCCTCTGTCAGAACAAGCTTTATGTAAAATAACAATGGCCTTTTCAATTGATTCGTGTTGGTAACCCACGGTTTTGGCAAAAATCAGGATACGGGGAGAATTGCCCGATAACAAAATAGGAAAGAGGATGGCAATAATTGCCAGGAAAAGGGTGATGTAAATGTACTTTCTCATATAAATCAGGATTTAAGTGCGAATGTCAAAGTTATGAAATAAACATTTTGGGGCATATAGCTTTTACTTTTGTTTTAATCAGACTTAAATGTATTTGTTTAAGAGCGAAACAATTCTGAAGAATTAATGTGCAGGTTTGTACATACCTCAATTTGCATGGCCAATTAGATAAGGCAATGAGGATGGTTTGGCCTACTGCATTTCGTGGTCGGTAATGAATTTAATAGAATAAGGAATATAAAAAGGGATATTTTATGGAATAAGTACCTCGAGCGCATGTTTTATAATTACAGCTTTTACTTCTTTTTTTTTGCCCTGTAATTCGCCATCTATCTGCAACTCCTGCTGAGGTTCAACACTGATTTTTGCCGATGTGCAATCGTAAGTTTCGATATTGGGCTGATTATGAAAGTTACCGGTGAAGGCTGCAATAGCATTTCTGAAAAACCAGTTTTTATGAGGTTTTAAAATTACTATTTCGAACCGGCCATCGTTTATAAATCCTTGAGGATTTATAACTGCTCCGGTGCGGTATCCGCCAGCATTGGCTATTACAGTCATGAGCGAACGGTGAGTAAAAACAGAACCTCCGGTTTCAATAGTACACCTGAAGCTTTTCGGCGATTTTAATACATGCCTGAAATGTTTGAAATAAGCAAGGAAACCTCTTTTACCTTCTTCTTCAAAGCCTTTTATTACTCTGGCATTCATACCCAGGTCGCAAAGGTGAAAACTAAATTTATCTTCGTTAATTCTGATGGCATCCAGGAGTTGAGTTTTACTTCCTAGTATTGTATCGAGGGCGTTTTCAATGGTTAATGGTATTCCCAGTTCGTAAGCCAGTCCGTTTGCCGATCCTAAAGGCAGTATTCCCAATTTAACAGGAAGATTAATAATTGCTGATGCAACCATATTTACAGTGCCATCTCCACCTGCGGCAACAACTGTTTTTGCCTTTGTCTCCTTAACAATTTTCTGTATGTTTTCCGCTTTAAAATCATGGCTTATTTCCTTTATACTATAGGTTATTTCAGTTCTTGACATTTGGTTCCGGATCAATGTTTCGGGAGGGGTGTTTCGGTTTGAACCTGAATTTGGGTTTATAAAATATACTATCTCTGCTTTTTCCATATGATTGGTTTGATTGTTTTAAGATTCAGTAATGCTTTAAATTAAAACAATGAACCTGGGATTTTCGGTTGTTAGGAATGCAAGGAATTTGATTGTAAGACTAAGTATTTATTTGAAGATAAAACTGGGAATATTAAGTAGTCCCAGGATAGTTCCTTTTATTGGATACAGTAATGGAACTTTTACATTTATCGGGGGTGAAGTGCTTGAGGATATTGGTATATCTAAACCCATCGAAGGTCAGAGTCGTTGGAAAAATTTGAAATCCATGATTAAGCGATATTTGGCTGATGAGTTTGCTGGTGTTAAGGTGCAGGTTATTTTCAAGGGACAAACTCAGGAAGTTATAACAAATAAATATGGTGTGTTCAACGCAAGATTTAAGCACGATGCAGAAGAAATAGAAGACGTTATTTGGCAAAAAGCATATTTCAGATTAAATGAGATAGTTCATCCGAAACAAATTGATGATGCAAAACTGAAGGCGAGGTGATGATAATAAAACGAAGGCCTCAGTTTGGCATTATATCGGATGTCGACGATACCATCCTGGTTTCTTATGCCACTGCCAGGTTAATGAAATTTCGGCTCATGTTTTTTAACAATGCGTTAACACGAATGCCTTTCGAAGGAGTTTCGGCCTTTTATCATTCTTTGCAACGGGGATCCGGGAACGGTACCCTAAACCCGGTTTTACCTCTCAAACAGCGAATGGAACCTCTACGATCTTTTATATGAGTTTATTGATTTTAACCGGATTCCAAAAGGACCCTTATTGTTGAGAGAAATGGCCATCCGGGTTTTCAGAATCTGGAAAATGAGAGAATATAATAAAAATCACAAGCTCGAAAAACTTCGCCATCTGCTCACTGTTTTATGATTTGAATTTTATTTTAATTGGAGATAGCGGACAGAAGGATCCTGAAGTTTATTCCAAAATTACACAGGAATTTCCCGAAAGAATCTTATCTGTTTATATCCGGGATATTGGAATTAAACGCAACAATATGCGCATTCAAACTTTATCGCAGCAACTTTTTAATGAGTTTCAAACCGAGATGATTCTTGTAAGGATACAGAAACAGCAGCTAAGCATGCCCTTTCAAAAGGTTATATTTTAAAGGAAGAAATCCCGTCTATAAGGCGCGAAAAGATAAAAGATGCCGAAATGATTGATGCCAAAAACTAAAAAAAAAACAGGTCTTAGGTGCTTTAATGTAAATAGGAAAAATATTTTCTGTCATTTCAAAAGAATTGGTTAAATTTAATAAAGCCATGAAACGGGTACGTGTGGTTTTGGTTTTATGGCTTTAACACTGATAAACCTAATTGAATTAAATGGTGAAGCTTTTTGTTGTTGATAGAAATATTCTTTTCAGGCAGTGTCTTAAAATGGCCCTTGAGAAAGATAATTTTGCTGTCTCTTTAATAGAGGTAAACGAGTTAACCGACCTAATCGCTTTGGTAGGCAAGGAAATACCTGATATTGTTATTTTTGACCTCGATTCGGAATTATTTCATCTTGGAGTAATAAGCGAAATTGTTTCCAAATTTCCAGGTATAAAGTTTCTGGCTTTGTCATTCGATTTAAGCCGTAATAAATATTTCAGGCTTGCTCAGGCAGGTATTAAAGGGTGCGTGCTTAAAAACTCCGATACCAGTTATTTAAAACAGGCTATTTTGGATGTAATGGTTGGGAAAATTTCGTTCCCCGAAGAAATACTGCAGCAAATGATTAAAAATCACAACGGGAACCAAAAGTTCAGTAACGATCTTACCGAACGGGAATCGGAAGTTTTACATCACCTTTGCAATGGCCTTTCCAATAATGAAATTGCCGAGAAACTACATCTAAGTTATGATACTGTAAAATGGCACCGAAGTAATATTCTAATAAAAAGCGGGTGCAAAAACGTACTTTCGCTATATAAGTTCGCTATCCAGCATCATTGGGTTCAATTAACGTAAGCAGCTATATTGATTTTGATATATTTTTTTTGTGATCAGCATGGTTGAACAGTCATAAATTTTAACTAATTTAAATCCTTAATATTAGACCAAGCAGTTAAAGCCAATGGAGCCTTCGAAAAAAAGCGACAAGAGCGTTATTTTGTATGTTGATGATGATGAGTACAATTTAATGTTATTCGATGAGTTTATGAAACCTGATTACCAGGTTTTGACTGCTATCTCTCCCGCTGATGGCTATAAACTTCTCAAAGAAAATTCCGTTAAAGTGCTGATTTCTGATCAGCGAATGCCCGATGAAACCGGTTTGGAGTTTATCGAACGCATTACACCTGAATTCCCCGACCTTGTAAAGATAATTTTCACGGCACATGTGGATCATGACGCAGCTATTCAGGCTATTAATCAGGGTGGAGTGTTTCGTTATGTGCTTAAGCCCTGGAACTTTCAGGAAATGCGGCAAACCCTTCAGAATGCTGTACATGAATACGATTTACGTAATGAAAACCAGAATCTGATTAAACAGCTTAAATCCAAAAATACTGTTCTTGAAAAGGCATATCTGCAAATAAGAGAAAGTGAGAAGAAATTCACCGGTATTTTTCAGGCTTCTTCGGATGGGATGGTGCTTTTAAGAGGTGATAAAATTCTGGAAGTGAATGAATCATTTATCCGGATCTGTGGGTTTCGGTTAAAGAGTATTCGCGCGAAAAGCTTAAGCAGTTTATCGAAACCGAAATGCCGGGTGTATTTAAGTTTGCTACCGAAAACGATCTCCAAAACCTGGCATCACATTCGATTGAATTTATAACCCCAACCAGGGAGAAAAAGTACCTGGAGTTAACAGGTAAAAATTTTGAACTATCGGGTGAAAAGGTAGTGTTGGTAATTACACACGATGTTACCGAACGCAAATGATGGATCAGAAAATTGTAGAAGCAATTTTTCGTACACAGGAGGAAACACAGGGGCGTTATGCTCAGGAACTGCACGATGGACTTGGGCCAGTTTTATCTACAGTAAAAATGTATATCGAATGGCTTTGCAGTGATAAAAACTCTGTAAACAAAGAGCTTATAAAGAATAATTCACTACATGCCATCGACGAAGCTATTAATCAGGCAAAAGAAATAGCCAATAACCTGAGTCCACATGTATTACAGCGTTTCGGACTGGTTAATGCCTGAAAAACCATGCCGACCGTATCCGGGAAACTCATAATATAAACATTGGTATCCAGGCAAAAATTACCGACCGTTTGGCTTCCGATGTGGAAGTTATGTTTTACAGAATTCTGCTCGAATGTGTTAATAATTCGGTTAAACATGCCAAACCCGAAAATATTTCCATTCAACTCGAAAAGCAGAATCAGAAATTATTGGTAACTTATACGGATAATGGAAAAGGTTTCGATGTTGATAAAACTTTGTCCGAAACCAGAGGGATGGGGATTTTTAATATGCAGAACAGAATAAAACTGATTGGCGGTGAAATGAATATCCGGTCGGTGCAGGGGAGAGGAACACGAATTGATATAATATTAAACAACTGAAACGATTCTATATCTTTGAGTTTCATTTGAGCATAAACGGTTTTAAATTTTGAGTATATGAGTAAT
>JAAUTT010000161.1 GCA_012031335.1 Bacteroidales bacterium
GTTCTTTGGAAATATCCACTACGAAATAAAGCTGCAGGAAGACGGGTAAGATCGGCAATACTGCCAAGGTTCTTTTCCAGTTTGGCACGTTGACGGTTTACCTGTAGTTTTTCTCTTTTGGACATATTGTCGAAGGTACCATCGGTTGCCATTTTATCAATGGAGCTCATTTTCTTAACAGCCTTACGGATGGTTGGGAAGTTTGTTAACATACCACCTGGCCAGCGTTCTGTTACGAAAGGCATATTAACCGCTTTGATTGTTTCGGCGACAATATCCTTAGCTTGTTTTTTGGTTGCAACAAAAAGGATTTTGCGTCCTGATTTGGCTATCTGTTTTAAAGCATTGGAAGCTTCGTCGAGTTTAACCGCTGTTTTGTGAAGATCGATAATGTGGATTCCATTACGTTCCATAAAAATATACGGAGCCATGGCTGGATTCCATTTTCTGCGCAAGTGACCAAAATGTACACCAGCGTCGAGTAATTGTTCTACTGTAACTCTTGACATTGATTTTATATTAAAATTGTTTACCTTCTGATTTGGCAATTACCAAGTAGTCACGCCTTGCGGCGTGAGTCGAGGTAATTTAGATACTAAACAACCCGTTAAGTAATTAACGTTTACTGAACTGGAAGCGTTTGCGTGCTTTTGGACGACCTGGCTTTTTACGTTCAACTTCGCGGGGATCGCGGGTTGTAAAGCCGGCAGCTTTCAGTTTCGGTTTGCTATTTTCATCTATTTTTATAAGAGCTCTCGTAATGGCAAGGCGTAAAGCTTCTGCCTGACCTTTAACTCCACCGCCATCAAGATTAACCTGTATGTCGTATTTGCCTGCAACTTCAATTAAATTTAAAGGTTGCTCAACAATATATTGAAGAATCGGGTTTCCGAAATATTCTTTATAATCTCTCTCGTTAATGGTAATGTTACCTTTTTCCATCGCTCAGATATACACGGGCAATGGCTTGTTTTCTTCTACCAACTGCGTTGATAACTTCCATAGAATTTATTTGATTGTGTTGATATTGATTTCTTTAGGTTGTTGAGCTGCATGTGGATGATCCGCTCCGGCATATACATGCAGATTCTTGAGCACTGCTCTACCGAGTCTGTTCTTTGGAAGCATTCCTTTCACCGCATTCTCAATGATAAAAGCAGGCTTCTTTTCAAGGATAATCTTTGCGGTAGCGAAACGCTGACCTCCGGGATATCCTGTATAGTGGATATATTCCTTATCTGCCCACTTGTTGCCGGTTAACCTTACCTTCTCTGCATTGATGATTATTACATTATCACCGCAATCTGCATGAGGAGTAAAAGATGGTTTGTGCTTCCCTCTGAGAATTTTTGCAATTTCAGAAGTCAAACGACCTAATACCTGGTTGGTTGCATCCACAACGATCCATTCTTTTCCGGCATTTGCCTTATTTACCGATACTGTTTTGTACGTTAAAGTATCCACTTTATGTTTACTTTTAATTAATTACCAATTAAATGCACACTTTTCGTTTAAAAATGTGGACTGCAAAAATACAATTAATTTTATTATTTCAGCATCTACATTACTTTTTTTTGTAGTCTGTAAAAAAAGCTGATTTTGGCTTATCAAAAACATGAATGATTGGTCAACAATAAAATCAAAAGGAGCGCAAATTTAACAGATAAATTAAATTTGATGTTATTTTTGAAGCGATTCTTTCATACTATATTACATGCTAAAAAACTATCATCAACATATCTACTTTTTTTCCTTATTACTACTGGCGGTTTCCCTTCCCTTATCGCCGTTTCTTCTTTCGGTTTCGCAATTTATACTGGTTATAAACTGCTTACTGGAGAGAAACTTCAACGAAAAGTGGAAAATTATCCGACACAGAAAAAGCATTTTTGCTTTTTTACTCATTTATCTGATTCACATTGCCGGAATGTTTTACAGCCAGGATTTCAGGTATGGATTTCACGATCTGCAGATTAAGTTACCATTGCTGATACTTCCCGTAATCATCGGGACAACTAAACCGGTTGATTATTCCAGGTTTCTAAAAATCTTAATGTGTTTTTGTGCGGCAGTTGTTATAAGTTCATTCATCAGTACGGGTAAACTCTTCGGATTTTGGGGTCCTCCCGTTATGGATGTGCGGGATATTTCATTTATGATTTCGCATATCCGCCTGGCACTCATGGTCAACATGGCTGTTTTTATTCTTATATGGTATACCTTTTCGGCCAATTCAGCTGTTTTAAAAATATTATCAGGCTCGGCATCGGTCTGGCTCATCATTTTTCTAGTCATTCTGAAGTCGTTAACAGGTGTATTAATTTTCCTGCTGCTTGTAATTACCTTATTGATATGGAAGGCTATTCAGGGAAATAATTTTATGCTGAAATGGTTTTTAAGTATTGGAGCAATTTTGATCGTACTTCTCGGTATGGCATATATTACCAATAATATTGCTCATTTTTTCTATGTTGAAAAAACCGACATACAACATCTTGAGAAATATACAGCTAAGGGTAATCCTTATTTTCACAACATCCATAGCAAAGACTTTGAGAATGGAAATTATACATGGCTGTATATTTGCGAACCAGAATTGGAAGAGTCGTGGAACAACCGCAGTCGGCTTAACTTCAAAGGAACTGACCTGAAAGGGCAGGAATTGAGATATACTTTGATCAGGTATCTTACTTCAAAAGGGCTCAGAAAAGATGCTGCAGGCATCACTTCATTAAGTGATGAAGATATTGCCAATATTGAAAAGGGATGGCCAATCATATATACGCCTGGAAATTCAGCTTTTATCCACGTATCTACCAGTTGCTCTGGGAAATAAATCAATATAAAAATGGAGGAAACCCAAGTGGTCATTCCTTCACACAGCGGCTCGAATATCTCAAAGTATCTGCCTCAATCATAAAACATAATTTCTGGATTGGTGTGGGGACAGGTGATGTAGCAGCCACCTTCAAAGATTACTACCAGAAACAGAACAGTTGTCTGGATCCCCGCTGGAGACTCAGAGCTCATAACCAGCTTATTACTTTTTCATAACCTTTGGAATTATCGGACTTAGTCTTATTGCAACTTGTTTGATTTACCCGGTTATCCATGAAAACAAATGGAAAAACAAATTCATGGTTTTGTTTCTGATTATCGGATTACTGTCCTTTTTAAATGAAGACACACTTGAAACCCAGGCAGGATTATCATTTTTTGTTTTCTTTTACGTTTTCTTCCTTTACAATACAAATTTTATTCAAACCGAACAACATAAACAGCTACCATGAGACCCAACCGGGAATTTTATGAAAGGGATGTACTTGAGGTTGCTCCAGATTTACTTGGAAAATTTCTGTGTCGCAGGTTGGATACAGGTGAAACTTTTCGCTACCGCATCACAGAAACAGAAGCTTATGATGGTAATGGTGATTTGGCCTGTCATGCCAGCAAAGGAAGGACCGATCGTACGGAAATTATGTTTCATCAGGGCGGACTGGTTTATGTTTACTTAATATATGGTATGTACTGGATGCTGAATGTGGTTACCGGAAAGGTTAATCAACCTCAGGCAGTTTTGATAAGGGGACTGGAACATTGTTATGGTCCCGGACGACTCACACGAGCCTTTAAAATAGATAAATCCTTTTATGGGGAAGACCTCTGCTCCTCTCACAGATTATGGATTGAAGCTGATCTCCACAATGTCGAAATAATCACCGGAAAAAGAATAGGAATCGACTATGCCGGCGAATGGAAACACAAGGAATGGAGATACTATATTAAAGGATATTCAAAATAGTGTTTTATTTTCTTCCTTTAAAAAGAAAATCACCTGAGATGGACATATCAATTCCATAAGCATAATCGAACTGACCTAACTTTATATCATAATATGATTCTATATAGGCCCTAAAACTTATGTGTTTAAAAATTTGTTTCTGATACGACGATTTCAGATTCAATACATATCTTTTTGGATAACTCACCATGGGATCGGTATATGAAACCGACATCAACAAGGGTTCGCCTTTATAGGAAATAAACTGATGTCCGTACCAGTATCCGAGAAATATCTTAAAGTCCGAGATTATGGCCGACACAGATGGATAAATTCCATAACCGTTCTTATATTTCAACTGTTTTTGCGGAGACATATCGGTATACCCTGCTACATAAATATCGAATAACCATTTTTTTACTATTCCATGGGAGTAATTGTCCCATTTATTCCCGTTGCATAATTTGCCATGGTTAAAAGCGGATCTCCTGTAGCGGTAATTTGGCCTCCTTTGTGTTTGACTGAGATCTGAAAAGGTAACCAGATATCAAAACCCGAAACATTCAGCACTTTAACCCGAGAGGTAGTACCAAAGGTAAGTTCTTCCTGAAAAGGATCGTGTAGTTCGATATATCTTTCCCAGTCGATCCAGGTATCAAGTTTAAATCCGGGCTTATTAACAAGAAACTGAACTCCGTATTCAAGTGGATGAGTATACATTTTTCCCATTGGTAGAGCGGTTCGATGAGCTTATGGTGCTGTGCACCCTGAAGCCATCCAAGCAATATGGAAAAAGTGGAAGTTGGTTTATAGGTGGCTCGCAACAAAGGTTCAACCTTATGAAAACCCTTGGTACCCGAATATTGAGATAGATGAATCCCCGCTTCCAAAATAAACTTATCATCTGCTTCATAATATAAACGGGGTTGAATTAAAAATCCTGGCAGGGTATATCCCTCGAAAAGTGGGTGAAAATATTCATTATTTTTAAAAAAGCCCAAACTGTTAAACCTGAATCCAATTTTCTGATTTGACGGCTCTGAAATATTTTGAAAAGAATCGGTTTCCTGAAAAACCTGGGCCGACAGACCAAAACTGAACAGGACCATTACCAATATGAAACAAGTTTTTGTGCTTTTCATTTCTATTAAACAGCAAATTTTTAAAAATGCAAGATATTACATATTTCGGTATCATTAAAACCGAATCGTCCAAACAGGCAACCTGAGCCATCTTATACTATTCTTAAAAATCTCTAAATTGTAACCGGGCTCATTATTAATTACAAAAAAATGCATTTCTTTGCTTGAATTTTCCTGAAACAAATCGGGACATACTAATAATTTTCTCAAAATTGTATGAATAACTATAAGAGGATTAACATTATCGCCGGATGGATCGTTTTCCTGATATCGGCTACGGTGTATATTTTGACCATTGAACCTACAGCCAGCTTCTGGGATTGTGGGGAATTTATTGCCACATCGCTTAAACTGCAGGTAGGTCATCCCCCAGGCGCACCCTTGTTTATGATCCTGGGACGTTTATTCACAATGCTTGCTGGCAGCAACACGGAAGCCATTCCTGTAATGGTAAATATTATGTCGGCTCTTGCAAGTGCATTTACTATTCTTTTCCTTTTCTGGACCATTACACACCTGGCCAAAAAAGTTGTCATAAAAAATAACGACATATCTTTAGGTAATATCATTGCAATCATAGGTGCCGGTGCAGTTGGAGCTTTAGCTTATACTTTTTCCGATTCATTCTGGTATTCGGCTGTAGAAGGCGAAGTGTACGCATCATCATCCTTGTTTACGGCTGTTGTTTTCTGGGCTATACTGAAATGGGAAAATGTTGCCGATGAAAAATATTCAAACCGCTGGTTAATTCTGATTGCCTATCTGATGGGACTCTCAATCGGGGTTCACCTTTTAAACCTTTTAACTATCCCTGCACTTGTATTGGTTTATTACTTCAAAAAATATAATCCTACATCCAGAGGTACATTTTTCGCTCTGCTGATTTCCGGGGGTATACTTGGGGCAATTATGTATGTGATCATTCCGGGTGTATTTTCCCTGGCTTCCAAATTCGAACTTTTGTTTGTAAATGGCTTTGGAATGGGTTACAACAGTGGCGTAATCTTTTATGGAATCCTTATGTTAGGTCTCATCGTATGGGGTCTCTATTATACGATGAAAAAAGGCAAGGTTGTTGCCAATACCATCCTTCTGGGTGTTACTGTTATCCTGATTGGATATTCCAGTTATGGAATGATTGTAATTCGCTCCAATGCCAATCCCCCACTCAACGAAAATGACCCCAGCAACCTTTTCAGTCTCTTGTCTTATCTTAACCGTGAACAATACGGAGACCGTCCTCTTCTTTATGGTCCTACCTATAATGCAGTCATTGAGGAATCTAAAGACGGAAAGCCCAACTATATAAAAAAGAATAACCGCTACGAAATCGCAGGCTATAAACCAGTTTATGTTTACGACGAACGTTTTTTAATGCCTTTCCCTCGTATGTACAGCCGGGAAGGATCGCATATAAATGCCTACCGCGAATGGGCGAATATTAAAGGAAATCCCGTTCAGGTGAGGAATGAAAAAGGTGAACCGGAAACTGTTATGGTTCCGACTTTTTTTGAAAATATAGGATTCTTTTTTAAATACCAGATAGGTCATATGTACTGGCGTTACTTCATGTGGAATTTCTCCGGCCGTCAGAATGATATTCAGGGACATGGAAGTCCGTTGAAAGGAAACTGGATTACTGGTATTTCGTTTATCGATGAGATGATTACCGGTCCGCAGGATAAAATGCCTGACACGCTTAGGAATAACTGGTCAAGGAATAAATATTACATGTTACCATTTTTACTGGGTATAATTGGTCTTTTCTTTCAGCTTAACCGTCATAAACGCGATTTTGTGGTAGTGATGCTGCTTTTTATAATGACTGGTCTGGCGATTGTTGTATACCTGAATCAGACACCATATCAACCTCGCGAACGCGATTATGCCTATGCAGGATCTTTTTATGCTTTTGCCATTTGGATTGGACTAGGTGTACTTGCCCTCATCGATATCATACCCAAGCTCTTTCGTATACCGGAAGATCTGCCATTGCCGGTTTGGTTGCATTACTGGCTGTTCCTGTATTAATGGCCAACGAAAACTGGGACGATCATAATCGGTCCGGTCGTTATACAGCTCGTGACTTTGCCTATAATTACCTACACTCCTGCGAAAAAGATGCTATAATTTTCACCAATGGAGATAATGATACCTTCCCATTATGGTATGCGCAGGAGGTTGAAAACATCCGGACAGACGTAAGGGTTGTAAACCTCAGCTATCTTGGTGCCGACTGGTATATCAGTCAGATGCAGCGCCAGGTATATGAATCTGCGCCTTTGCCGTTCAACATGACTCTGGATAAATATGTTACGGGAACCCGGGACATGCTTTATGTAATCGACAGAGTAAACGGACAATTTGTACCTTTGAAGGATGCCATGGAGTTTGTGGCAAGCGAAGAAAAGGAAACTAAATCGGTACCGGGTTATGTGCAGCGAATCGAACATTTGCCCGCCAAAAATCTCATTATTCCTGTTGATACTGCTTTGGTCCTTTCCAATGGTACTGTATCCCCGAAACATGCAGATAAAATAGAGAAGGAAATAAGGTTTACCCTCAATAAAAATTATCTCTATAAAAATGATATGATGGTGCTTGACCTCCTGGCCCATATAACTGGAAACGTCCTGTTTATTTTGCCATCACTGTATCCGACGAGAATTATCTTAATCTTCAGGAGTATTTCCGTCTCGACGGCCTGGCTTACCGGATTGTTCCTGTTAAAACACAAAGACCTGACGGACAACCCGGCGGTGTAGATACAAAAATTCTGTATGAAAATCTGATCAATAAATTTAAATGGGGCGGCGTACCGGATCCAAATGTTTATCTCGACGAAAATAATCTCCGGATGTTGTCGAACTTCAGAAATAACTTCTCGCGACTGGCTGAAGAATTGATTAATGAAGGTAAAAAAGATTCGGCTGTTAAGGTATTGGACAAATGTATGCAGATAATGCCTGAAAGCAGGGTCCCTTTTAACTATTTCATTATTCCGGTTATAGAACAGTACTATCGTGCTGGACAAATTGAAAAAGCCAATAAAATTGTGAATAGTTTCTATAATACCACCCTGTCGGAATTACAATACTATTTCAGATTTAAAGGCGCAAAAAGCAAGGCTATTGATTATGAAAAACGTATTGGAATTCACATTTTAGGTGAAATGCAGCGTATTACCGAATTCTTTAAGCAAAAAGAACTTACAGATAAAATTCAGGCTTCGTACCAGCAATATTATCAGCTGTATGCACCACAAATGCAATATGAAATGCCTGGTCAAACTGAATAAGCTTTTCTTCTCTGAAATCATTAGCTATTTTCAGAGAAGACGGCAAAAATATTTATCTCACTTTTTGATGATGGGG
>JAAUTT010000162.1 GCA_012031335.1 Bacteroidales bacterium
TGCCATACGAAGATAAGCCAGTCCAACTGATCGCTTCTGCTTACCGTGTTATCAATATCCAACATATTTTCGCCTATATTTTCCATATCATGAACATCAAGGCCAAGCATTATGGACCTAATCCGTGCGGAAAGAACAAGGCATGAGCACCCCTGGCGACAGCCTCTGACATATCACCTTTCATGAGTCCAAGCGATTTTAGTCCTTCGGCTATAACCCTGGCAGCGTTAAGATGTACATCTCTGTAATAAACTCCGGGTTTAGACATTTCAATGGCTGAGATGTTGGCAGCCAGCACTATTTCATAAATTTCTTTCTGTTTCTGCGAAAATTTACCACCTATGGGGCAGGTGCGGGTGATGTCGCTGGCATAAAAGCGAGTTGATTCAGCTCCAGCATCAACAACCAGGAGATCTCCCGTATTTAGTACATTGCCATGTTCGTGGTTGTGAAGTATTTCCCCGTGTTTGGACAGTATCACCGGGAAGGATGTACCAACACCTTTTGAGAGCGCTATTCCCTCGATGGTGCCTGCAATTTCCCGTTCTGTCATTCCAGCTTGAGCCATTCGCATGGCTGTTGTATGCATTAATCCTGCAACATCGGTAATGGCATCCAGTTCGGTAATCTCTTCTGCACTTTTAACGGATCTGAGCTGACAAATTGCAACAGAAAGCTCCTCAGATGTATTCTGTTTCATGACTTCAGTGCTGCACGACAACAGGCTTTGAAGCTGAAGCACAGTTTCGCCCCTGTAAGGGAATATGTAATGAATTGGACGGTTCTGAGCTATTGCATTTTCGATAAACACCCTGATATCCTTCATTCGCGAAGTTTTATTAATTCCGGCTTTTGCCGCTCTATCGGTCACCGAAGGCAGATTTCCCATCCAGATGATATCTTCAATGTCGATATCATCTGCAAGAATATCTTCATTGTTGTCAATATCCATTATCCCGAACAAATCTGGCTGATCCAATCCAAAGAAATACAGAAAATTACTATCAGGGCGAAAGCGATATGTGTTAGCCCTGTAGTTCATTGCCACCTCGGTATTTCCCGGGAAAAGAATAATACCCTTTCCGATTTTCGACCTTAATAAGTCGCGTCTGTTTTGGTATATTTTGCTGCTGAACATATTTTTTTTTATAAAGATACAATATTACGCAATCACACGAGAAATCGGTTAATCAACGGTTCGCAGGTACAGAAAAAAATTCTCTAACATCCAAACAATTATAAATCAATATATAGTATAAGAGAAAAGAGTACGAATACCGGTATATTTTAAAATATTACTATATTCGCATTGCATTGGATTTATTAACAATTTTTAACGAGTTATCAACAATGCCGTACCGACGTTTACCTAACACCGATGTGGCCCGTTTGAGGGCCCTCAAGATAGCATACCTGAAAGGAAAGGAACTTCCACCTTTTAAGCTTGCTTTCACACAGAATTCGTTTACGAAAGTTCAGTCGTTTATGCCATCTTTTGAGCATGCTTTGTTATTGCATAAAAATGCATTTGCCAATCAGGTGAATAAAAGTCGTGACTATGCAAATGCTTTAAAAAGGCCAAACTTTACATTTCTCATTTTGTTCAGGTGCTGAATATGGCCATTCTGAGAGGGGAAATGCCAGCGAGTGTGAGGAAATTTTATGGAATGGAGGAGAATGATTCAAGGGTTCCCGCATTAAACACCGAGCAGGAAGTTATAAAATGGGGAGAAGTTCTGATAAAGGGTGAAGCCGAGCGTATAAGAAAGGGTATGGCTCCGGTAACTAATCCCACCATTGCCATTGTAAAAGTAAGGTACGAGAACTTCCTGGAATCGTTTAATTATCAAAAGACGCTTCAAAAAACCAATACACGCACATTAGGCGATCTCTCCAAACTCAGGAAAGAGGCTGATGAACTTATAACCCGCATCTGGAATGAAGTGGAAAATACGTTTAACGATTTTCCCGACGACTTAAAAAGAGAACGTTCGAAAGAGTATGGGCTGGTATATGTATACAGAAAAAATGAAATAAGGAATATTCATATTCTTGAAAAGGAACCCGTTTCGGACAAAGTAGTTTCCACCAATCCGCTTTAAGCTTGCAATTCAGTTTCTTTATCCTGTAAGGAATTTTTATAAAAATACCAGATTAGGTAACCACTTAATGCACCCGAGATCAGGATATAGGGCCATACATCAGATGTGGCACCATATTCCAAAGTTTTTTTCGCTGAGTTTTCCCGTATTTACAAGATAATACATAAGGACGGCCCCCATATTATTAATGAAATGAGCAATAACCGGGACCCAGATACTGCCGCTCCACACAAGCATATACCCAAACATTGCTCCAAGCACCATACGGGGAACAAAACCCATGAATTCCATATGAATCAGACTAAATACAGCTGCTGATATCCAAATGCCCCAGTGATAGTTTTTTGTTATTTTATGGAAAATGTTCTGCACAATCCCTCTGAAAAACAACTCCTCACCTATAGCAGGAAGGATTCCAATCATGATTATGTTTATAAAGAGTCCGATGGGATTTGTATCTGCCAGAAAAGCTTCCATTAACTTTAAGTTATTTTCCGAGACTTCTTTTACATAATTAGGAAAATTTATTTCGCTATTGAGCGCACCAAGGAAGTTTATAAAAGGGAAAATGAATATCACAAGCAATACAGATACGAGTGAAAGTTTTAATGCCGGTCGGTTTTCAAGCGACAGATAACGTTGTGAATTTTCCGAAAGCAGGAAGGCCAGTAATAAAGATCCCAGAACAAAGGTTATCAATGAGATGATTATCTGAAGCATTTTCAGTATTACAATGTTTCTGGGGTCGTCGAAATTTGTGAAAAGGGTTTCAATTGTTTTGGTGTCGAGGTGATACAAAGAGTTGGCAAGCGCTATTCCAAACACCGACGAAACAGTATTCAAAATTAAAAATACAGCCAATACTATAATTAACTGTGTAAAATAGCTTGTTTGCTGAAACATTCCCCTGATCATAACCTAAAAGCTTTAATTTTGCCAAAAATAGTAAATAAAGGAGTGGTTTAATGAAGAATTGTCACATTAAATAAAAAGACAGGAATGAAGATAGCGCAAACAGATCTGGGGGAAAGGCCTTTGTTTCTGGCTCCAATGGAAGATGTTACCGACCCGTCTTTCAGATATATCTGCAAACAGTTTGGTGCGGATATGATGTATACGGAATTTATTTCGAGCGACGGATTAATACGTGATGCGCAAAAGAGCCTCCGTAAACTTGAAATTTACGATTACGAACGCCCTATAGGTATCCAGCTTTATGGCCATTTGATAGCACCTATGGTTGAAGCAGCTAAAATTGCCGAATCGGCCAATCCCGACCTGATTGATATAAATTTCGGCTGTCCCGTTCGTAAAATCGCCAACCGTGGAGCCGGTTCAGGCATGATGAATAACATCCCCCTAATGGCTGAAATGACCCGCGCCATAGTTGATGCTGTAAAATTACCTGTCACCGTTAAGACCAGGCTTGGTTGGGACGATCAATCGCGTTTTATTGTAGATATTGCCGAACGCCTGCAGGATACAGGTATCAAAGCCATCACCATTCACGGACGCACCAGGTCGCAGCTTTACACAGGAAAGGCCGACTGGACCCTGATCGGTGCAGTGAAAAACAACCCGCGCATGAAAATTCCTGTTATCGGAAACGGAGATATCACGAGTGCGGAAATTGCCAAAGAAATGTTCGATCGTTATGGGGTTGATGGTATAATGATAGGCAGGGCCACCTACGGACGACCCTGGATTTTCAGGGAAATACGCCATTATTTTGAGACAGGCGAATTGATGGATCCGCTTACAATCCGGGAAAAGGTAGACCTGGCAAAAAGGCATCTTGCCAAATCGTTCGAGATAAAGGGAAGCCCTGTTGGTATTTTCGAGATGCGGCGGCATCTGACCAATTATTTTAAAGGCTTGCCTAATTTTAAGGAAACCCGCATGAAACTTGTTACTTCCCTTGATATGGATGAGTTGTATGAAACATTGGAGCACATTGCCGTAAGATACGAGGGGCAGGATAAGGATCTGGATTATGAACCTGAATCATGAAACTTTCGGATACTTTTTATAAATTAGCTTGTAAAACGAAAATGTATGTCAGCAAATTTAACTATCGGAACACGAATCGACCACGACCGCTATGGTGAAGGAATAATTGGGAAAGTTAACCTTGTAAGTTACGATGTTTTACTTTGCCAGAGGTGGTAAAGTGGAAATTCTGAAATCCAATAAGGATTTTTCCATCCTGGAAAAGGAGAGAACGCTGCTCCCCAGATTGTTATTGATGTTGAATCCCTGCAATCCCTGATTGTTCAAACACTCGACCACTATGGTATGTTGCAGGAGGTTGTACCCATTGCAGAGAAATTTATCGGCGGCAAACTCATTATTCAACCAGCCAATACATCCTTGCAATCGAAAGAAATTCCGGTTGAAATGTTTTTTCACAAGATTGTTATGTTACGCGACCGGTTAAGGGTGCTGGAACAAAATATCAACAGTCACACAAAACTCACCGATGAGGATAAAGTTAATCTACAACAATACATTACAAGGATTTACGGTAGTCTCACCACCTTCAACATACTCTTTAGAGATAAGGAGCATAATTTTGTCGGATCAGGGGGTGATAAATAAATAAGCATGTCTTACTAATAAAAATCAGGATCAGATGTCATATAAGTCTGCCAGGCTGGTAATATGTGACATATGATCATCCAATAGTGATCCATCCGGATTATGGCTAACTCATTTGTTTTTTCCGGGAATGAGGATAATCGAGTGTGTAGTGTAATCCAACACTTTCCTTGCGGGCTTGTGCACCTTTTATTACAAGGTATCCAGTGTTAATCATATTGCGGAGTTCGAGCAGCTTGATCGATAAGGTCGATTTAATATACAGATCCTCAGTTTCTCCATAAATAATTTCGAGCCTGTCGAGAGCTCTCTTTAAACGCAGATTCGATCTTACGATGCCAACGTAATTGGTCATGATCTGCTGCATTTCCTTGTAATTCTGGGTAATGAGCACCATTTCTTCCGGATGGGAAGTGCCTTCGTCGTTCCAGTGTGGAATATTGTGAGGAATAACATACTCCTTAATATTTTCCAAAGCATGGATGGAAGCCTTTTCAGCAAAAACGATAGCCTCCAGCAGCGAGTTAGAAGCTAAGCGGTTAGCGCCATGCAAGCCGGTACAGGAGCATTCTCCAAGGGCATATAAACGATTGATGCTACTCTCCCCATGCGTGTTAACCTTAATGCCCCCACATTGGAAATGAGCTGCAGGAACAACAGGAATCATATCTCTGGTAATATCGATCCCTATACTTTTACATTTTTCATAAATATTCGGAAAATGATCCAAAAGTCCTTTTGGGTCCAGATGAGTAGCATCGAGATACACATGATCGTCTCCGCGCACTTTCATTTCGTTATCCATAGCACGGGCAACAATGTCACGGGGTGCGAGGGAGCCTCGGCTGTCGTATTTATTCATCAGTTCCTGCCCGTCGAGTGTACGAAGAATTGCCCCAAAACCGCGCATCGCCTCGGTAATTAAAAACGAGGGTCTTTCGGCGGGCAAAAATAAGGAGGTAGGATGAAACTGTATGAATTCCATATTATCAATAATCCCCTTGGCACGGTAAACCATGGCAACACCATCGCCGGTGGCAATCAAAGGATTGGTTGTAGTGGAATACAAATTTCCTGCTCCTCCTGTAGCCATTACAGTTACTTTTGCGAGGATGGATAATGTTTTCCGGGTTTCGGGATGAAATATATAAGCTCCGTAACAGGCTATATCGGGATGATACCTTTTTACAAGCTGACCCAGGTGGTGCTGGGTGATGATTTCAACAGCAAAATGATTTTCGAGAATCTGGATATTAGGATGACTTTTTACTTTCTCTGTGAGCGCCCTTTGTATTTCAAAACCGGAAATATCTTTGTGATGAAGGATGCGATGCTCACTATGGCCACCCTCTTTGGCCAGGTCGAACGAACCATCCGATTTTTTATCGAACTGGGCTCCCCACTGAATCAGCTGGTCAATTTGACGGGGAGCTTCCTCAACAACCATCTGTACTATGGATTTGTCGCATAAGCCATCACCGGCAATCAAGGTATCTTCCACATGCTTTTCGAAATTATCAGGAGCATATGTTACAGAGGCAATACCCCCCTGGGCGTAACGGGTATTTGTTTCATCCAGACTAGTCTTGGAAACTATTATCACTTTTCCGTGACCGGCAACTTTGAGAGCAAAGCTTAAACCAGCAAGGCCGGAGCCAATAACCAAATAATCTACTTTTCGCTGCATTGTAAACGGCAATTATACTTCCAAACCTACATGAAATTTAGGATAATGCCAAACACTTATTAAACATGCAATCAGGTTTATATTGAAAACCATTATGTTAACAAACGTTAAATGTGTACAGAAATGATACACCATTGTTCTCTAATGAACGGTATAAATTAATGTTGTAATGTCATTGTTTAGTCATAAATATCATATATACAGGTAAATGCCGTTTTTGGCACAATGGTTGATTAATTTAGCACACAAACATCTCAATATATTAAAACATAAAAAGTAAAAAACATGAAAACATTAAAATTATCCTTAGCAATATTTGCCGTTCTATTTGTTACAGGTTCCGCATTTGCAGGACCCGGTGAAGATGTTCGCAAATCGGTAAGAGAAAAAATTGCTACTGCTATACAATCGGCCGATCTTAACGGACAAGGTGAAGTACTCGTTAAATTTGGCATAAGTGAAAAAAGTGACATGCAGATTTTAAAGGTTGAGAGTGCAGATATGACACTGTCTAAAAATGTTAAAGAAGCATTGGATGCTGCAAACCTCATTTTTCCCAAGGAAGCAAGGGTACTTATCAGATTAAGGTTTATGTAAACGAAACAGCCAACCTTTTTACCTATGATATGGTCCGCAACCAGGTTATGGACGCCATTAAAGATGTTCAGAGTAAAGACGCTGAAACTGTTCAGGTTAAATTCCGGGTAATTGATGCTTCAACTGTTCAGGTTCTTAAGGCCGAATCTCCCAACAAAGGTTTGAATGAAGAAGTTAAAAAGGCTATCGAAACTCAAAGTTATCTTCTCCCTAAAAAACTGAACGGAGAGTATAATTTAAAAATAACCTTTAAATAGTAATCGTCAGGTTTTAAATATAATCAACCGTCGCGGAGTTTTTCCGGGACGGTTTTTATTTTATCCCGATTTGGATATATTTTTAGCCAAAGATGCTTAAAAGGTTGCATTCCCTGGCAAATAATTGTCCTATAAGATGGTCGCTTTACGTTTGCAAAACACATGCGTTTCTTATACATTTGCAACCTGTTCATTTTAAAGCGTAATTAAATAATATAAGAATGGCTAACGACGATCTTTTAAGGAAATTAATATCCCATGCAAAGGAATATGGTTTTATCTTCCCCTCAAGTGAGATTTATGACGGATTAAGTGCTGTATACGACTACGGTCAGTTTGGTGTTGAACTCAAAAACAACATAAAAAAATACTGGTGGGAATCTATGGTTCTTTTGCACGAAAATATTGTTGGAATAGATGCTGCCATTTTATGCATCCCACTACCTGGAAAGCTTCGGGCCATGTGGATGCATTTAATGACCCGCTTATTGATAACAAAGATTCCAAAAAGCGGTACCGTGCCGATGTGCTTATCGAAGAATTCCGCGATAAACTGGAAGAGAAAATTATCAAAGAGGTTGAAAAGGCCAAAGCTAAATTCGGTGATGCTTTTGATGAACAAAAGTTCAAGGCTACCAATCCGAACGTTCAACGTTCGCAAACCAAGATAGACGAGCTGAATTCCCGTTATGTGGCTGCACTTGAAAAAACCGATCTTGATGAAATTCGCCAGATTATTATTGATAACGGAATTGTATGTCCGATTTCAGGAACTTCCAACTGGACCGAGGTGCGGCAGTTTAACCTGATGTTCGATACCAAAATGGGTTCGGTAAGCGAAGATGCCAATGTTATTTATCTACGTCCCGAAACTGCGCAAGGTATTTTTGTGAACTACCTGAATGTTCAGAAAACCGGCCGTATGAAAATTCCTTTTGGGATTGCCCAAATTGGCAAGGCTTTCCGTAACGAGATTGTTGCACGACAATTTATATTCCGCATGCGTGAATTCGAGCAGATGGAAATGCAGTTCTTTGTTC
>JAAUTT010000163.1 GCA_012031335.1 Bacteroidales bacterium
CCGCTTCGCCCTTTTACCATAATATTACACATCCAGGTTATACTAATTCACCTGGTTCCTCCAATTATTGTGGTTCAGGATTACATTATAATGATCCTTATTTGGAATTTAATCCAGGTTTGTTGAATCATTTTAAACAGATAAGTAGTTTTGTAAGTTTAATTGACTTTTCTAAAAGTTATAGACCTATCTCTAATTTTAATGGTTACTCTTCAGAAGCTTCTATAATTATCAACAACTCAACAACCAATAGAATACGGGTTGTTGCGCTGAGTGGTAGTGATTGCGTTTTGGGTGGTTACAAGACACCGCATATTCACATAGAAATCTTGTTAAAAACCATTGCATTTATGTTAAGGATTTAAATACTAATAAGCCATCAATAATTTCAAATGCCATCCTTAAACTAAAGATGAGTTCCCAAGGGACATTTAATATATTCTGGTATAAAATAAATAGTGATAATATTGAATATCTAAGTTCTTCATCCTTTGTTTTGAATTCCGATAATTATGGATATGCGCTTATACCAAGTCTAAATGGAATTTATGGCGATCTTGCATTTACAGTAGGGAATGGATTAATTCAGTTTAAGCCGGAACAAGTTTCAGATGTTAAAAGTTCCTATTCGAAAAATGTTCAACTAAGGGATAATAGTATTGAGGATCATTGTGATATCGAAATCTTCCCTAATCCAACTAATGGGAAAATTGAAATTGAGACAAACGGAGGAGTTATTATAAATAGTTTAAAGATTTATAATCAAACTGGGAAATTAATAGAAGAGAATATTGTAAATCAGAATTTCCTTGATATTTCTTATTTACCAGATGGTTTATATTATATTCATATTAATTATGAAGATATGACTATAATAAGAAAGATTGTTAAACAATAATTTTGATTGACTATAGTTTTGTGTTATTACTGGATGTGCTTTTGGTTTTAGGTTCACAAACCGTTTCTCTTCTGGTACTCTTCTCTCCGTATAATTCTGAAATTATCGAAATAGGCACTGTCACTGCCATTATACCAAATATATAATTTTAACTTTTTTTGCGGAAGTTTTGCAGGTACGGTAAATTGCAGGTCAAGAACATCCCAGCCCTTATCACGGCTTATTTGTTGCGATGTTTTGTAGAACGCGCCTTCCTTTACTCCCGAAGCAACAAGTAACCCGTCCTTCCCTTTTCTCATGCCGCTAACCTGTATGAATTCTCCCGGTTTAATATTTTCGAGGGTAACTGTAAACGCAAAAGGTGATTGTGGTGAAAGCTTAGCCGAATAACTTCCTTCGTATGCCTCCTCACCTGTGCGACATTCTGCTCCTTCAACACTGAAAGATTTGTCAGTTGAAATGAATCTTTTATCTTCCTCATGAATGGTTTCCGCATCAAATGCAATATCAGTGAGTACGTTGGGCTGATAAAGTGGTTTTGGTATGTATTCGGCTTTGGTTGCGAAAATCCTGACATTGCCGTAAACGCCTACAGGAATATGAGAAATAGTGCGAAAGGCCGGCATTAAAGGCAAAGTTTTAGCTGAATCCAGTACTAACAGGTATTTGGCGCCGTTTTTCAAACACTGTTCAATAAAAGTGCTGTCACTTTCAAGATAAGCTTTGCTTGTCCTGGGGTGACCTTCATCTGCATACTTTGTCCAGCCACGCTGTTGGTGAGGTAGTGGATAAAATGACTGTATTCGGGTATTGTGATGATGGTATCGAGCGGAGAAATGCCTATTTGCCGCAAATAAGGTTTAATGGTATGGAAATCGCTGTAGGTAGCATATTCGTTCCACCAACCATGGTATCGCTGCCGCATCTGGTTTTTGCAGTGGTAAATATTATAAGCCAGAAAGAGTAGAAACCCAATCTTCAAATATTTATTATGTAACAATTGGGTATTTAATGCGTTAATGAGGAATAATGAACTGATAAATGTCCAGATCAGCACAATGTAAAGGTCGATTGTGTAATAATCATGATCAGCAAAGGTCATAAACTGCAAAACCACATATAAGATTGTTTCTGCCAGCATGATAATCAGAACCATTGAGTAAAACAGTTGCTTCCGGAACAGAAAAACCATTTGAAACAGCAGCAATCCGGCAAACACAATCAGGGAAATGTTACTGAAATAGTGCGTTCTCCATAGATTCCAAACATTGTTTTTTTACATATTGAATGTAATCCGCTGTAAGACTCCAGTATGGGAAAGTGCCTGTTGAAAATAACCGGTTGTATGCTGTTGGTTATAATAATGTGCGTATACAATCCAGGAAACCGGGATCAGCAGGGCAAAAGCAAACGAAATCCAGGGTAAAATGCCTTTGGGGAAGGCTGGTTGTGGGAGCCTCATTATTTTTAACTTATCAAGAAAAAAAATCCCGAAAAGTGCGAAAAAGCTGAACCCTGCCGTGATTTTCATGCAACTGGCTAATCCAAAAATGGCGATGCTCAGGTAAAAATGTTTGACTTTACTATTTTCGCGGTAAAGGAAAAACAGGTACCATCCCACAATACTAAAGGCCAATGATGCACTGTTTGTGAGGAAATTATTGCCATAATATACCAAAACCGGTGAGGTGAAAAAGAGTAAACTTCCTGCAATTCCCCAGAATGTGGATTTAGTGACCAATAATATCCACCTGAACAGGTAATAAAGTCCTGTAAGAAATATAAGCGTATTTACCAGCCGGAATATAAAATCGTGATACCCGAAAATTTTATACAGGATAGCTATAAAATAATACAGCAGCGGAACCTCACTGGGAGCCACATAACCAGTTTTACCACTATCGGAAGTTAAATTGTGAGTTTGAGGTTCGAAAAAATTCATGCCGTTCTGATAATACATAAGAGCGAGAGAGGCACAGTCGGCTTGTCGCCAGTGATGCACGGACTGGGGCTTTTTGACCAGGATAGAAGGGTATTCGTATAGCAGGCACAATGTCAGTAGCGATACAATAAAGACAAGAGTAGGGGGGTGTTTTTTTCAGAAATTTTACCATCAGGATAATGAAATTAAAAGCCAGATTCTTTTTTATGTGAAATTATGATGATTTTTGAAGAATAAAATTTTTTTGGACAATGATTTTGGAAGCTTGTGTTGAAAGTTATTATGAAGCCTTGATTGCTCAGAAAAGCGGAGCAACCAGGGTCGAACTTTGTGAAAATCTGGCAGTAGGTGGTACTACTCCTTCGTGGGGGACAATAAAAATGTGTTGTAGCGATCTTGAAATCCCCGTTGCTGTTATGATCCGACCCAGAGGTGGCGATTTCTGTTATTCCGAAAAAGAATTTGAAATTATGCAGGAAGATATCAGGGTGTGCAAAGAACTTGGTGTTCAGGGTGTCGTATTCGGTATTCTTACTTCAAACAATCAGATTGATATTGAAAGAACGCAAATCCTTACCAATTTGGCTCATCCTCTGCAGGTAGTTTTTCATAAAGCTTTCGACGAAGCGACTGACCCATTTTTAGCACTTGAACAACTTGTTGAGATTGGCATTACCCGTATTCTAACCTCAGGGACTAAGGTAACCGCGTTAGAGGGACAGGAAATTTTAAGAAAACTGATAAAACAGGCTAACGACAGGATTTCAATATTGGTTGCTGGCAGAGTTACCTATGAAAATATTGACGACCTGAAGACATTGATACCTGCCCGGGAGTTCCATGGAAGGAAAATTGTGAAACTCATGATGTGAATCCAGATAAAACTCGGAATAAAACAGTCCGGTTTTTTTAATAATAAAATGGTTTGAATCTTTTTTTTTCCTGAAATATAAAACCCCGCACTTTTCTGGTGCAGGGTTTTAAAATTATATCAAGTATTCGGAGACTTGTTTATACTCTGTTTGCGCTTCCCAAAACGTTTATTATTTTGTGTTTGTATAACTCTTTGAGTTTGTCGCGGGCAGGTCCCAGATAATTTCTTGGGTCGAATTCGCCTGGTTTTTCGTAAAATACTTTACGGATAGCAGCAGTCATTGCTAAACGGCCATCGCTATCGATGTTGATTTTGCAAACTGCCGATGAAGCTGCTCTGCGGAGTTGATCTTCCGAAACGCCAGCAGTACCTTCCATTTTACCACCATACTTGTTGATTTCGGCAACGATATCCTGAGGAACAGACGATGCTCCGTGTAAAACGATAGGGAAACCGGGAATACGTTTTCACATTCTTCGAGAATATCGAATTTTAAAGGTGGGGGAAGTTCGCCCGGGGCAACTTTGAACTTGAATGCACCATGTGATGTTCCGATCGAAATTGCCAATGAGTCAACACCGGTACGTTTAACAAAATCTTCAACTTCTTCAGGACGTGTATACGACGAATGCTCAGCAACCACATCATCTTCAATACCGGCTAATACGCCAAGTTCACCTTCAACGGTTACGTCGAATTTGTGGGCATATTCAACAACTTCTTTTGTAAGACGGATGTTTTCTTCGTATGGGAAATGTGAACCGTCGAACATTACGCTTGAAAAACCGCTTTCGATACAGGATTTTACAGTTTCAAGACTATCGCCATGGTCGAGGTGAAGAACGATAGGAATTTCGCATCCTAACTCTTTAGCATACTCAACAGCACCTTTCGCTAAATTTTTAAGTAAAGTTTGGTTGGCATATTTACGTGCACCTTTCGAAACCTGCAGGATAACAGGTGATTTTGCTTCTACACAGGCACTGATAATAGCCTGTAATTGTTCGAGGTTATTAAAGTTAAAGGCAGGAATAGCATACCCTCCCTTAACAGCATTCTTAAATAACTCCTTCGAATTAACTAATCCTAGCTCTTTATAATGAATCATTTTTCAATTAATTATTAGTTATTTATCTTAATAAGCAGTCAAAATTAATGAAAAAGTTAATACATCAAAGTCAGAATTATAAAAAACATTTATAAAGAAACTATGACTTACTGTCAGTTCGAAAAAGATTTAGGCTGCTCTCAGGCGTTGTTTTGAAACATTTCTTCGGTGAGGGTAAAGCCCATTACCAGTATATCGTCTACCTGTTCGTTACGTGATCGCCATTTCCTGAAAGTTTCCTCGAGTTTTATCTGCTGGGTTTGAGCATCTAATTTGTGGATTTTCATTAGTAGGGAAGTGAACTGCCGTATGCTGAATTTCTTTCCGTATAAACCTCCAAACTGATGATAGTAGCCATCGGAGAAAAGGAAGAAAACATCTCCCGGGAATACCTCGAATTCTGTATAGGTAAAGGGAATGATGTCAGGGAATATCGAAACTGGCATTTTGTCGCCCTTATATTGAATCAGTTCTTCGTTTCTGATTAGAATAGCAGAGGCATTAGCTCCGCTGAACATAACTTTTTTACTGTTTAAGTCGAATGAAAAAACAGTCATATCGATGCCATCCTTGGCTTCCCAGAATTTTTCTTCCTGTTGTAACGACCAGATAATTCTTTCGCGAAGCTGATTTAAAATCTGATCAGTTCGGGTTACACCTTTTTCATTTACAATTTCATTCAGGGCAGTGAGTCCCAGGATACTCATAAAAGCTCCCGAAACACCATGACCGGTGCAGTCGGCAGCAGCTACAATTATTTTCTGGTCCTTTTGAAAGAGCCAGTAGAAGTCGCCACTGACAATATCTCTAGGTTTGTACAGGATAAATGAATTAGGGAAATATTCATTTATTGTTTTAGCAGGGGTGAGTAATGCATTTTGGATTTGAAATGCATACCTTATATTTTCTATGATATTCTTGTTTTTATTTTTTATTAGGTTGTAAGCTTTGTTCACTACTTTGCTTTTCTCCTCTATCTGATCTCGCTGAGCCATTATTTCTTCTTTCTGCATCAGCAGGATATGGTTCTTTTCGTCCATATCTCTATTATAGTTGGTGAGAACGACGTTGGCTTTTTTCTTCAGGTGATAATTGCGGTAAAAGAGCAGTGATACTAAAATCATGGCAGCAAATCCCCCGATAAAAATTACCTTTTGAGCCTTTTCTTTCAATATCTCTCTGTTTTTTAAGGCCAATTCCAGCTTTTGCGATTGTATTTCCTTTTCCTTTTTTTCTGTTTCGTATATTGTTTTGAGCTTTGCAATTGTAGAATTATTTTTCTCATTTATAATACTATCCCGGTAAGTTTTGGATTTTTCGAATGCGGCAAGCGCATCTTTATATTTTCCTGTTTTGGAGAATAGTTGGGATAATTTTAAATAGCCTATTTCAATTTGAGCTTTGGAGCCAATTTCCTGCGCAATCCTCAGTCCCTCAGTTAGGTTTATTTCTGCTTCCGAATATTTGCCTTTTATTGTTTGAATTTCTCCAATATTGATATAGCTCCACGAGGTGTAAATCTTGTCTTTTAATTGTTGATTAATTGCAAGTGCTTGTTTGTACATTTCCTCAGCCTCATCATATGATTTTTGTTTCAGATAAATTCCTCCCAGGCAGTTTAAACAGATAGAAACCCCTTTTTTACTTCCAATTTGCTCGTTTACTTTTAATGATTTGGAGTAATAATCAACAGCTTTATTGTAATCTTCTTTCAATTCATAAACAGCGCCTATGTTGTTTAGGTTTATAGCAACACCCAGGAGGTTTTCGATTTTTCTTCCTGGTCAAGCGCTTTTTGAAAATAATTTAAGGCTTCATTAAAATTATTTTGTGAGAAAAAAATGTTACCCAGGCTGTTGGTGGATACGCTTATGCTTTTATTATCAGCAATTTCTTCAGCTATGGTTAAAGCTCTCAAATGATATTCTGCTGCCTTTGAGAGCTCATCGAGCCTGCGGTAAACAACACCTATGTTGTTGAGAATAATAGCTTTTTCTCTGCAAATGCCATAAGGTGTTATATGCTGAAGTGCCTGGTTATGAAATGCTAAGGCCTGTTTATAGTTCGACCTGTTTCGTTCCATAACTCCTAAACGGTCGGAGGCAATAGCTATTCCCTTATTGTAATTATTTTTTTTTGATAGTTCGAGCGCTTGTCTGGAATATGTTTCTTCGTTTTCAGAACCATTGTTTTCTAAGCTCATAGCCATCTGAATTAGAATATGAACTTTGGCTGAGTCGTTACGTTCAGATTTGAGGGCTGATTTTAAGCTGTCGAGTTTACCTGATTCAGCTTTACTGTTTAAAAATCCTAGTAGACCGCAAAGAGAAATGAATACAAATTTTCTGATATTCATAAATTTAACAGGTAAAATAATGGGGTGAAAATAATAAAATTTTTATTGAATGATATGTTTTGAAAATAAAACTTAATTAAATAGAAAACCCCGGAAGTTTTCCGGGGTTTGGGTGAAAGACCGGGTTCGAACCGGCGACTTCCAGAACCACAATCTGGCGCTCTAACCTGCTGAGCTACATTCACCATTTTAGCGGTGCAAAGATAAATATTTATTTTTATCAATTCCAAGTGAATTTAAAAAAATGTTGCCTACTTTTGTCAGTTACAGAGGCGTTTTGAGATTTCGTTTTAAATTAAACTAAACAAATTTTTGACTATTCGTTTAAAAATTACTAATGTTTTTTCGCTTCAGGTTTTTCAAATTCTGCGGTTTACTGTTTTTCTGCTAATTGGTGTTTTCTTTACAAAATCCCATTTATCAGTAGAAGAGTTTGGCGATTGGGAACTCATGCTTTTTATAACAAGTGGTATAAGTTTCTTCTGGATATCAGGTATTATTCAGTCATTGATTCCTTTATTTAATAATAATTCAATTTTTAAGCATACCGACCGGCCCCGTATGGTCCGGTCTCCCGAATTGTTTAATGCTTTTATCCTGCTTTCCGTTTTCAGTACTGTTTTTACAATACTTATTATAACATGGGGATATTTCGGATTTTCATCGGCTTCTGTGGGGCAAATACCTTATCATAATCTTCTGGCAGTATATTTCTTTTTTAATTGTCCGGGTGCCCTTATCGAATATATTTATCTGTTAAAAAACAAACCTCAGCATATTTTTTATTTTGGAATTGTGTCTTTTATTTTGATACTGGTGATGGTATGTACACCTATTTTGTTAGGTTATGGCCTTATTTACAGTATTTGGGGATTAATTATTTTTACAGTTCTGAGGTACTTATTTCTTCTTTTTCTGCTCTTCAGGTATTCGCGCATGCAATTTTCATGGTCGTTTATGAAAACTCATTTAAAACTTGGGTATCCAATTATTCTTAGCGCTCTTTTTAAGTGGGTCAACTCAATATATTGATGGTGCTATAGCTTCTTTTACAGTGGGATCTGATAGATTTGCAGTATTTAGGGTTGGTACAG
>JAAUTT010000164.1 GCA_012031335.1 Bacteroidales bacterium
TTTCCTTTTCCTTCAGGATGTTTTAACATGAAGTGATGGAGCTGTTTCCTTCGAAATATATCCATGTTGGAGGTGATGAGGCTGATAAAGCCAATTGGAAAACCTGTCCGAAATGCCAGACAAGAATGAAAAACGAAGGTTTGAAAGATGTTCATGAGCTGCAGAACTATTTTATCAGTCGTATTGATAAATTCCTTACCTCAAAAATCGTACGCTGATAGGCTGGGACGAAATTCTGGAGGGCGGTCTCGCCGAAAATGCAACGGTTATGTCATGGCGTGGTGTTGATGGCGGTATCAAGGCTGCACAAATGAAACATCATGTGGTAATGACTCCCACATCGCACTGCTACTTCGATTATTACCAGAGCAATAACAAGGAAATTGAGCCACCTGCTTTCGGGGGTTTTTTGGACTATAAAATGGTATACGCCTACGAACCTGTTCCTGCAGGGTTAACAGCCGAAGAATCCGGTTACATCCTGGGAGCACAGGGAAACATGTGGTCGGAATTTCTTACCACAGAAAGTCATACCGAATACATGGCCCTACCCCGCTTAACAGCACTTTCGGAGGTAGTATGGACACCTTCGGCGCTGAAGAATGAAGAAAGCTTTTTGCGCAGGTTAAACAACCTTTACAATATCTATTCGGCCCGGAAATATAACTACCATGTGCCAGCTCCTGTCGGATTAATTGACACCATGATCTTTATCCATTCGGCAAGTGTGGAATTGAAGAATCCCCTGCCTATGGGCCAGGTGCGCTTTACCACCAATGGCACACCCCCAGACAATAAGAGCGATATTTACACCGCACCCATAAACATTACTGCCACTACAAACATAAAGGCTGCACTTTTCCTGAATAATGGCAAAACAAGCGGGATAAAAGCGGGCTTTATGCAGGCAAAATCTCCCGATCCGTCAATCATTTTAACCTACCAACGGAACAGGGTATTAAGTTTAACTATTATGAAAAGTCACTTACCTCGGTTAATCAGATTATCGGCTTAACACCTGTAAAAACCGGGAAGGCTGCCAAAATTGGTATCCCCGATGGTTACACCAACGAGGTGATGGCCTTTGTTTTCGAAGGTTTTATCCAGGTTCCGGCTACAGGGGTGTATACTTTTAAATTGATCTCGGACGACGGTAGCCAGCTTTTGATCAATAACCGTATGATCATTAATCACGACGGTCCGCATGGTCCCGAACCCCGCGAAGGTCAGGCTGCTCTGGAAAAAGGCCTGCATGCCATAAAGGTAAAATACTTTGAAGCAGGAGGTGGGGAAACCTTGCAACTCCTTATCCGAAGCGAAAACATGCCCGAACAGGAGGTAAGTCCCGAAATGCTCTTTCTTCAGAAAAATAAATTCCATTGCAATGATAAACTTAAAACACACACTTACAGGAATATTGCTAATGATGTTCAGCATTGCAGTATTCGCCCAGGAGGAATATAATCGTTATGTTCCCGATCCCGACCCATTAATACGTAAGAGAATAGAATCGTGGCAGGATATCAAATTCGGCCTGCTGATGCACTGGGGGCCATACAGCCAGTGGGGCATTGTGGAGTCATGGTCCATCTGCCCCGAAGACGAGGATGGTGCGTTCCCGATACTGTTAAAGATTATTTTGCTTATAAAAAGCAATACGAAAATCTGCAGAAAACTTTTAACCCGGTTAAATTTGATCCCCAGCGCTGGGCGAAAGCAGCCAAAGATGCAGGCATGAAATATGTGGTTTTCACCACCAAACACCACGACGGCTTTTGCATGTTCGACACCAAATACACCGACTATAAAATCACCGGAGCCAACACTCCTTTTCATACCAATCCAAAAAGCCGATGTAACCAAAGAAAATATTCAATTCGTTCCGTAACCGAAGGGCGTCTGGATGAGGCGCTTATTTCTCCAAGCCCGACTGGCATAGCGAGTATTACTGGTGGCCACAGTTTCCGCCTTTCGACAGAAATGTTAACTACAGTATCGAGGCGTACCCCGACAAGTGGAATAAATTCGTTGAGTTTACCCACAACCAGGTAATGGAATTATGCACCAACTACGGCAAAGTCGATATACTTTGGTTCGACGGAGGATGGGTTCAAAAGCACGATCCCGCCGGCGAAACACCCTCTGTGCCGGGATATAAGCTTGTAAAAGACCCTTCGTATATTGCGAAAACCACTGATAAGCCATATCTCCCTGGATACAAAATTGCAAAACATCCGAATCAGGATATCCGTATGGACGAACTGGTAACCAAAGTGCGTAAGGTGCAACCCGAAGTTATTGTAGTCGACAGAGCAGTACCAGGTAAAAATCAGAACTATCTCACCCCCGAAAATCAGGTTCCTTCGCACATGCTGCCCTATCCATGGGAATCGTGTATTATAATGGGAGGTGGCTGGTCGTATTCGTTCAATGCGCAGTTCAAATCATCGCGCGAATTGGTGCATCTGTTAACTGATATCGTTTCCAAAGGTGGCAATCTTTTATTAAACATCGGTCCAGCCCCGATGGTACCTGGTACGACGAAGCCTATGCACGCTTAAAAGATATGGGCGAATGGCTGAAGGTAAATGGTGAAGCTATATACGGTACACGCACCATAGAACCATATTTTCAGGATAACCTCCGCTATACAAAACAAAAGGATGGTGCGGTATATGCCATCGCTCTGCTAAAGGAAAATGAATTTCCGGCAGAGATAACCATCAAGGGATTTTCTCCGGCCAAAAAAGCAAAACTTACCGTTTTAGGCGCTCCGGGTGTAACCCTTAAATGGAAAAAAGAAGGTGAGGTCTGTAAAATTATCATACCTGCTGCCTTGCGCTCCAAGGTGTCGCCTTTGGCTTTTTCAGTTAAAATTTCGGAAATTGAAAACTAGGAAGCTATGAGAACAATTTCAGAAAAACGATATAAGGTCACTTCGGCAATGAGGCTGACAGGACTTCTGCTAATGATTGCGTGTGCAGCAATTGTTACTTCGTGCCGGAACCGGCAGACACTCATAAGCAATCAGCAAAGACTGGATGATATTGACAGGATGCTGAAAGTGCAGAAAGAGCTTACAAAAAACAGCAAAACAGATATCTGGAGCATTTTCGACGACAATCTAAAGGACGATGAACAGCAGGCTATGCAGTTTGTATATGCCTATATGCCGCTGAGCGACCTGGCCGATTATTCCTCATCCTTTTTTCTGGCCAATGTTAAACGCAGTCTGGAAGCACGCGAAGCCACTGCCTGGGGTAGCACCCTCCCGGAAGATGTATTCCTGCATTTTGTACTTCCCCTCCGGGTGAATAACGAGAACCTGGATTCCTTCCGACTGGTTATGTATCCCGAAATTATGGAACGCATCAAAGGGATGAACATGAAAGAAGCAGCGCTGGAAATCAACCACTGGTGCCACGAAAAAGTAAACTATCGCGGAACCGACTCCCGTACCAGTGCACCCCTTAGTACCATTAAAAAATCGTTTGGCCGCTGTGGCGAGGAATCGACTTTTACGGTTTCGGCCATGAGAGTTGCCGGTATCCCTGCACGCCAGGTGTATACGCCACGTTGGGCCCATTCGGACGACAACCATGCCTGGGTCGAAGTCTGGATAGACGGCAAATGGTATTATCTTGGAGCATGCGAACCCGAACCTGAACTCAATATGGGCTGGTTCGACGAACCCTCACGTCGCACCATGCTGGTTCATACCCGTGCTTATGGCAGATATTTTGGTGAGGAAGATGTGGTAGCTGCCAACGACCGTTTTTCGGAACTTAACCTTACCTCCAACTATGCCACAGTAAAGGATATATACATTAAAGTTGAAAACCCTGAAGGAACACCCGCTGATAGTGCCAAAGTGGAGTTTAAACTTTATAATTATGCCGAATATTACCCTATAGCCATCGGCTTCACGGATAAAAGCGGGGTTGCCCGCCTGAAAACAGGTATGGGCGATTTGCTGATATGGGCATCGAAAGATGGCAAATTTGCCTGGCAGAAATTCTCCGTTCCCGAAGCCGATACTTTAATGCTTACGCTAAAAAACCGATGATAGAAAAGCCATTGACCTGGCTCTCGATATGGTTCCCCCGCATGCTGCAAAAGTTTCGAAGGAAGTAAGCAAGGAAGTGAGAGCCGCTAACGATCGTCGTCTGGCATTGGAAGATTCTATCCGTAATTGTTATATGGAAACATTTAAGGATAGCGCATGGGCTGTATCGCTGGCTGTAAAACTGGGACTATCGCCCGACACCTTGCGGCCAATGATATTCAAAAGCTACGGAAACTGGAAGGAGATCAGCACATTTATCGAAAATAACACTTCGAAACACCGAAGATACATTTTGCCCTTCCTGACCCAAATTTCGGATAAAGATTTCAGCGATACGCGCGAAACCATCCTGAGCGATCAGCTAAATTCGGCAATGGATATACCGCGTAATCCGGAAATCCCTGAAGATATTTTTGTTAAGTACATATTATCGCCGCGGATGAGCATTGAGTTTCTGACACCCTGGAGAAGTTTCCTGAGGCAGTCGCTTGGTGAAAAGCTTGCTGCCGAAAGCCGTAAGGATATCTCCGCACTTACCAGCTGGATAAGAACAAACATCAACATTGATAATACCGCGAACCTGCATTCGCGTGCTCCGCTTTCGCCGGCAGGAGTTTATAACCTGGGTGCTGCCAATGCCAGTTCGAGGGATATTTTCTTTGTAGCTGCCTGCCGTGCTTTTGGTATTCCCGCCCGCCTTAATCCCGAAACACAGGTGCCGGAATACTTCGAAAAAGGCAAATGGATGCTGGCAGGCTTCGATGCAGCTCCTCCCATACAGCCTGTAAAAGGAACACTTCAGCTTACACAGAAAGATAATCCTGTTGAACCCCAGTATTATTACCATTTCACCATTGGCAGAATACAAGATGGGATATGCCGAACACTTGAATTCGAAGAAGGCAGGAAATTAAGCGATTTCCCGGCTTCTGTAAGCCTTGATACAGGTCGGTATGTGTTAGTTACCGGTAACCGGCTCGAAGATGGTTCGGTGTTGAGTTCCATGACATTTTTTAACATTACCGCCAACAACCCTGCACAAGTTGCTGTATCGCTGCGCAAGCTTCCAGGCAATCTTAAACCAAGTGGTAAAACCGATTTCACAAATCTCGGACTCCTGAGAAATGGCCAAACTGACAATTACACCTCACTGATCGGAGATAAAGACGCGGTTGTAATGCTTATCGATCCTGATAAAGAGCCTTCGAAGCATATCCTTAACGATTTGGGACCCTATGTAGACCATTTTAACAAATGGGACGGTGTTTTCGTGGTTGCCTTTCCTCAGGAAAAAAGTCAGCAGGCCGGTGTTTTGAAAACCTACACCCTTCCAGAAAATCTGGTTGCAGGAGTCGATTCCAACGATGGTCTTTTACATGCATTATCCGACATATACGGTCCAGACCTGAAAGATAGACTTCCGCTTGTGGTGGTATGCGATAATAAGGGCAATATATACTTGTTTTCGGCCGGCTATAAGATCGGAATCGGGGAACAGATTCTGAAAATTACACCAGTACTGAAAGCAATTAAAGCAAGTTGCGAAAAACCTTAAATAACAGAAAGGTTGTGTAAAAAGTTTAATATTAAACACAAGGACATTTTAGCCACGAAGAAAAACTCAGAATATTAACATTTCGTGTTATCATGTTTTTGTGTTTAATTTGAATATAGTGACATGCAGATATCCTCATTATTTTAAATAAATCCCATAACCAACAAATCATTTTTTAAAATCTTAACTACATTTTCTTTAAGGGTTAAGGAAACTTTCCGGTTCATACCAAAACGCTAATCAATCTATAATTATTTTATTATGAACCGTAAAGAATATATCCAACGAACACTTCAACTGGGAGTTTGCTCCTGTGCAATGTTACTGCCGGGACCGGTAAAAGCCTCGTCAGTGATTAAAACAGATGAAGATGAACAGACAAAAATGCTTCGCATGCAACGCGATTTTCTGCAGAACTGGCTGGCCGATTTCATGGAAGCTGCCGACAGGGAAGTTGATGCCATAACCAGAGTAAAGCTTTACGAATCCACAGGAAGGGGATGCTACAACCGGCACAAGTTTAAACAGGATATAGCTGAAAAAGGCAAGGGCGATCTTGATAAACTTATTGAAGCATACAAGCAGAATTTCGAAATTTGGAAGGAAGGGGATAAAATCCACATCCGTTACGGGGAAGTAAATGCGCAATGCTATTGTCCCGCTGCAAAAAGCCATGATCCAAAACCCAATGACATACATTGCGAATGTACCCGCACCACACACCAAACAATATTCGAAACAGCTTTATGCAAACCCGTAAAGGTCAACATCCTGGAATCGTTTCGGCGTGGAGGCAAAACATGCCATTTTTTGGTTGAAATAATTAGCTGATACTATCCGCCACATCATGTTCAATGGTTGTTGAATGACACAATGTACCCATTGAATGACCTTTTTATACCAATGTTTCATTTACAGGTATCGTTGACAACTCATACATATACCAATGTGCAAATATATTATGTCATTGTTTCATATTCAGAGAACATTGCAAAACATAAATATGTCATTGAGGCAGTAATAAATGTCATTTTATATATTACAATATCCATTGATATATATGTCTGTATCATTTACTCTACATTCTGTTCTTTTCATGCATTTGGTTTATATTTGCAGTATATATCCAATTAACTTTTTCAATATGACTACCCGCCGAAATTTTTTACGCACTGCATTGACAGGTTCTGTGTCTTTAACAATTTTGCCGGGCATCTCTGCTCAATTTACAGCCTCCCATTCTTTTCAATTATCTTTGGGTGTTTGCACAGCTGTAGATAATAGCAGTCTGGTAAAAAAGAATCATTTCGATTTTGTGGAAGAAACGGTATCTAGCTTCTTTATACCCGCCGAAAGTGACGAAAAGTTTGCAGAAAACCTCAACAAACTGAAACAACAGGAAATCCCGTTATATGCTGTTAACAGCTTTTTACCAGGTACTCTTAAGTGTGTTGGTCCTGATGTAAATGCGGAAGCGATTATGAGTTATGCTGCCACCACGCTTAAAAGAATGGATCAGTCCAATGTAAGGATACTTGTTTTCGGCAGTGGTGGTTCACGTAAAATTCCCGATGGCTTTGATGCCTCAAAAGCAAGAAATCAGTTTATAGAGATCAACAAAAGAATTGCACCACTGGCTGAAAAATATAATGTCACCATTGTACTTGAACCACTCAACTATGGAGAAACAAATCTCCTGAATACTGTTGAAGAAGGAATTGGATATGTAGATGAAATTAACCATCCAAACATCAGGTTATTGGCCGATATATATCACATGCTAAAGAATGGCGAACCGGCAATGTCTATTATAAAGGCCGGAAAACTAATAAGGCACACGCATATTGCCGAAAAGGATCAGCGTACCGCTCCTGGTGTGGCAGGAGACGATTTCAGGCAGTATTTTAAAGCTTTGGAGACCATCCGGTTTGAAGGGAAACTGGCTATAGAATGCCGCTGGAAAAATATGGAAGCTGAATTACCGCTGGCATTTAAAACTATTCGCAATCAAATGGAAAACAGGCTTAATCCATCATACTGATTAATAGTATGGAACTTTCTTTTTCGTACAAGGATATTCCCGGTATATCTTAATTCTTTTGTGGTTCCCGGGGCCGACATGGTAATGACCCGAGACAGAGACTGGCGTAAATTATATCCTTCAGCAGGACAGGATTTATCGCGCTGGGTTCTCCGTTCGCTGATTGTAGCCAGGCAAGGATCGGTAGTTTTATTCGATACCGGTTTTGGAAATAAACAGTCTGATGATTTCTTCCGGCCCTTTCAGCTCGAAGGAGACTATACCCTCGATTCGCAGCTGAAAGATATCGGCTTAACTACCAACGACATAACCGATGTTGTATTAACACACCTGCATTACGATCATTGTGGCGGTTGTCTGCTAAAACAGGGCGATACAATTGTGCCTGCCTTTCCCCGGGCTAAACTCTGGATTTCGGAAACACAATGGGATACTGCTAATAAGCCTGTTGAAAAAGAACGGGAATCGTTTCCGGAAGAAAACATCCAACCATTGAAGGATTATTATCCCATTCAATTAGCAGACGAGGGAGGATATTTACCGGGGATATATTTTAAAATCGTTCATGGTCATACAAGAGGACAAATCATTCCGCTTATCCGACTGGAA
>JAAUTT010000165.1 GCA_012031335.1 Bacteroidales bacterium
TAAAGCCTCGACTACTGCAAAACGTCAGGCTCTAACATTTAAATAATCTTTATGAGAATTGCAGTCATAATCACTATTGTTTCTTTATTAATTATTGTAGCTGCAGGGGGTATTACATATGTAGTAATATTCAAACCTAAAGACACAAGCCGTGAAATCCAGCAATTAGAAAATAAGGGTTGGGATGAATTTAACAAAAACGCTGAAAAAGACGAAAAGCGCAAACCGATACAATTTTAATGTTCCTTTTTGCTGATATAATGCAAGGCGCTGTTCTTGAACAAGCCGGTAGCATTCGCGACGCTCTCTTACCAGTAGGTCTTTGTTCTTTGTGTTCTAGGTTTAGTCTTCCGCCTAAAAGATGCAGAAGGAGGGGATTCTGCTGTTCAAAAAAATCTAACAACTGTTGTTTTTTTGCAGCTCTCGTTGGTCTCATCGCAGTTCTGCCAGAATTTTTATCAAAATTGGATGCTGGCGTAATTGAGCTTCGCGATTCAATTGCTAATGACCAGGATTCAATCTGGCGAAAGATGATTTTAAAGTACTTTAAATCATATCCAAATTTTGTATTTACCAAATCAAAAATTTCTTTATCATATGGTTTAGTGTCAAAAAAAGCGATTTTCATGTTTTAAAATATTAACTTTTATGGATTTAAGATATCCGATATTGATTACTGAATCATGGGGTAACTTCCCTTTTTTTAAGGAATTGAAACTGATTCGAAATTATTATTTAGCAACAAGTAATATTCCTTATAACCAGCCGCCCTTAGTAATTCGAATGCAGTATTAAATTCACTAAGGATTTCATTGGGGAGATGTGCATCTGAATTTACCATTACTTTCACTCCCATACGGCACATTTCTTTAAATATTTCTTGTCCTGGATAAAAGGTATTTCCTCTTTTCTTATATATGCTCCGGGTATTTATTTCAACGATAGAACCTGCATCTCTTGCAACTTCAAGTGTTTTGAGCAACTCCTCACGAAATACAGGATGATCTTCAGGGATAAAGCAATCGTGTTGATGTTGCATCTTTAATTTGTCAATATGGCCAATAACAGGAGGTTGCAAATCTTTAATCATTTTACGGTTATAATCAAAGAATTTTCGTGTAACTATTAATGGGTCATTCTGGAAGATTTCTTTAAACCCTTTTCTGAATTCATCATTAGGTCCGTCAATTGTCCATCTTTTACCATCAGGGTATGAGTCAATAAAGTGGACGGATCCTATGAAATAATCAAATGGTCCGGATTGTAGCAATTGCTTGGTAAATGGTAATATATCCGGGAAGTAATCCACCTCAAGTCCCAGGTAAATCTGTAAATCGGATTGATATTGTTCCTTTAGTCCGAGAATTTCGGTGATATAAGCTTTTAGCCGGGATTGTGGAACAGCCCAGTTACAATCGAAAGGAACCGGAGCATGTGCAGAGAAGCCCAAAGATACCATTCCAAGTTGTAAGGCTTGCTCTACATATTTTTAAGGGGTGCGCACCTCCATCACAGAAATGGGTGTGCATGTGAATATTCGAATGCATTTTTATTGTTTGTACGAAATGGTTACGGTCTGTTTCAGATCGGGATGAAGGCTTTTAGCTACAGGACAGTTTGCTACTGCATGTTCTATTATTTTTCTTTCTTTTTCCGAGTAATTATTATGTGGAAATTGGAGGTCAATAATTATTTCGCCAACTCTTCGGGGATCATTAATCATTACTTTGGTAACTTTTGCAACGGCACCATTTATGTCGAAGCCATGGGTTCGGGTGGCAATTCCGATGATTGTAATCATACAACTGGCCAACGAAGTTGCCATTAAATCGGTTGGTGAAAAAAACTCACCTCTTCCCTGGTTGTCGGGTGGCGCATCCGTAATAATTTTTTTACCCGATTTAATATGAACGGCTTCGGTTCTAAGATCGCCTAAATATGTGACGTTTGAAGTTTCCATAGTTTTATTTATATACATATAAAGCAAAACTATAAATAAATGTTCAGGAATTTGTCGACTTGCAGGATCTCATTAAACCTAAAATAAAAAAGCCTGCTGATATTTGCAGCAGGCTTTGAATAAAAAAATTTTAAATTCTATTTGGTTTGTGCATCATGTTTTTGGCGATAAATATTCCGGCTAGCCCTTGATTGTTCGCGATGCAGTTTTCTTCTTTCTGCTGCAGTTACTACACCATCTGATTTTGCTGCTTTTTTGTCTCTATGAATTTTTACTTGTTGTGCCTGCAAATGACGTTTTTCTTTTCGGGTAAGTTCTCCACTTTGTTTCCCATTCTGAATGCGTGCCTGTTGATTTACCTGACGCTCTGTAACATGCGGGGTTGCTGTTTGAGCAAAAGAATTAACTGAAAAGCTTAATGCTATAATTGTTGCTGCGAACCAAACTGACTTTTTCATAATCTTTGTTTTAAGTTTATTCTTTAGATGAAAAACTTAATGCAAGGTTTAATCAATTGCAAAAAAATATGATTATTTATTGAATAAACTTGTTAATGGTCGAAAGCAACTGGGTTCGGTCCACAGGTTTGGAAATATATTCATTTGATCCGGCCAGCATACATTTGTTACGATCTTCAACAAATGCATTGGCCGTTAAGGCAATTATTGCAACATTTTTATCCGAATCACGGATAGTTTTAATAGCTTCGAGACCATTTATTCGCGGAAGTCTTATGTCCATCAAAATAATATCAGGTTTTGAATCATGGTGCATCTGAATTGCTTTCTCACCATCATCAGCATGCATAACTTCTGCCAAAGAATCGCTTAAAGTTTCTTTTAAAAGTTGAACACTGGGTAAATCATCTTCCACGATTAGTATTTTTTTACCGGGCCAGGAGTAATCTCCATTGAAATTCTTTTCCTGGGTATAAATTATTTCATGATAAGTTGAAGATTCCAAAGGCAGAGAAAACCGGAATTCCGATCCCTGACATTCGGTTGAAATAACCCAAATTTTTCCACCCATCATTTCTACAAGACTTTTTGATATAGCCAAGCCAAGTCCGGTGCCACCATATTCTCTAGACACACTTTCATTTGCCTGACGGAAACGCTCGAAAACAAGCTTCTGAAATTCGGGCTTTATTCCTACTCCGGTATCCGATACAAAAAATTCTATAAAGTTGTTTTTAACTTCATAGCCATATTTAATTGAACCTTTGCTTGTAAATTTTACAGCATTCGATAATAGATTTATCAATATCTGCTTTAACCGTATTTCATCGCAAACTGAAACCAGGGTTTGATATTGAGGTTCAATTGCCATTATTAATTCTATTCTGTTTTTTCCTTTGGATTTAAGATCCTCAATAAATAAGGCATTCAATTCGCAAAACAAACTATTGAGTGTGCATTCTTTTTTATCGATAACTATTTGACCTGATTCTATTTTCGAAATATCTATAATGTCGGAAATGATTTTTAATAATTGCTTACCATTTGAACAAATAATATCGGTATAGAACTGTCGTTTGTCGTTAGGAAGATTTTTCCGTTTTAACAATTCCGAGAAACCGAGAATCCCATTTAGGGGAGTTCTAATTTCATGGCTCATATTTGCAAGAAAAGCCGATTTTAACCTATCCGATTCTTCTGCTTTCAATCTTGCACTTTTGATTTCACCCTCCATTAATTTTCTTTCGGTAATATCCTGCAAAGTGCCATGAAGTTTCTTCAGTTTACCATTGCTTCCATAGATTGGTTCGCCGCAAATTACGCATTGCCTGATTTGATTATTGGCCCTTTTTATATTTATTTCAATTTCAAAATTATCGATAACAGCCGGTGGATTGGCTTGAAATTTTCCATAAAAGCCACAAAGTCTTCATGGATATATTTTCTTAATACTTCAATGGAAGGTGGATTTTCTAAAGGTTCATATCCCAGAATTTGATGAAGTTCATCAGAGAGGGTTATTTTATTGTATTTCAGATTCCATTCCCAGCTTCCTGTTTTCGCGATTCGTTGTGCTTGCTTAAGGTGCCATTGACTGTCATAAAGGGCTTTTTCCTTGTTTATTAATTCGGTTATGTCTCTTGCAGTTGCAAATACATTCATAACATTACCCGTTTCAGATTTTTCGGGAACAAATTTTACGTCGTAATAAAATTTCCGGGAATTCTTATTTATTGTTAATTTTTCGGTAATTGAAATTCCAAGATTAAATACTCTTTCCAGATTCCTAACCCAAAATAATGACTGTTCAGCGGGTTGATCCAAATCTCTTATATTTTTAATTATAAGAAATGACCTGGGAATTTCATAAATCCTTTCAGTGCATAAATTGGCATATACAATGTTATATTCTTTGTCGAAACGAAGAATCATATCTTCCGAATTCTCTGCAAGTGCTTTATATTGTTCATTTTTTTCATACAGGTACTCTGTTTGCTTTTGCCATTCTTTTTTTAATGATCCTTTTCATAGGCAAGTTTCTCTTGCTGTTTCCTGTTTTCGAGCAGGATAGCAAGCATATCCACAGCATTGTTTATCAAGTTCTTTTGTGAGATGGGCAAAATAAGCTGGCCATATTCAAGGCTTAACTTACCAAACTCGTTATAAGCTGTTTTTATTTCAATTACTTCATTCGGTGGAATAACATCAATTTCAATTTTTTGAAAAATGAATTCCTTTAAAAATAGAGTTCATCCTTTCAATAAAACTTTCCAATATTCTGCTGCTATTCTGAATCCGTGATAATTGCAGCATGAGTTGAAATAATTTCTGAGACAATGTATCCATAGCTTTTTATTTAGCAATAGTTTAACATAGAAATTATTCTCTTTCGATATATATTGATAAACAGAAACGTGTTGAAAATAAGTATTATAAAAGAGAGGCGGAGTGGGGTAAAATGGATAGATGATACAAATATCAGAATTATTATATGGCCATGGCTTTTTGTACTTAAAAGCCATTTAAATGCAATGTTTATTATCCAGGCTATAATGGTAACCTTACTATCTGGTATTGATAACATAGTTAGTCCTGTTAGTAGTCAGACGCAAGTTAGAAAAAAACATCAAATAAACAACCGGATTCTTTTGAAGTTCAAATGGTTTTTGAAATAGATTTACTTTTTTGTGTATGCCTTTTATTTTTAATTTATTAAAAGCAAGGCTCATAACAAAGTTTTATAATTATTACTTATTCTGAAGTGTAATTTTTACATTTACAAAAATTGAAATCTTAGCAGCTTTTCAGAAAACATACTCACTAACTATCTATATATATGAAATTGAAATTTTTATCCGTCGCTTTATTATTTGGAATTACTGCGATCGTGCAAAGTCAGGTTCCAAGAATTGAATTCTCCTTGATACCGACTGGAAATTTTTTAGGGGAGATATAACGGGTGCCGAAAAACCAAATTTAACGACAAAGCATGGCGGTCGCTTGACCTTCCACACGACTGGAGTGTTGAAGATATTCCTGAGCAGGAACCAGGAAAGGTTATAGGTCCTTTTTATAAAGAAAGCCCGGGAACAACTTCAACCGGGTATGTTTTGGGTGGTACGGGCTGGTACAGGAAAACATTTTCTTTATCTGCTTCATCTCGGGAAATGCAAACCTTCATAAATTTTGATGGTGTTTATATGGATTGCGATGTTTGGATCAATGGTAAGCATGCCGGTAGTCAGCCATACGGATATATTGCATTTAATCTTAATATTTCTACATTTCTGAATACTCCCGGGCAACCCAATGTTATTGCCGTCAGGGTTCGTAACGAAGGAAAAAACTCACGATGGTACAGCGGATCGGGTATCTACCGGCGTGTTCAGCTTATATCTGTAAATCCGGTACATATAGCTCCCTGGGGTGTTTTTATTACAGCGTATGATGTTACCTCCGCAAAAGCAAATGTTAAGGTAGCCACAACAATCGAAAATTCTGGAATTAAAGCAACTGATCTTAAAATCAGAACCCGTATTTTAACATCCGAAGGCTCTATTGCTGTTTCTAATGAAACTTCTTCCAGAACAATTTCTACACGCAACCTGGAGGTTTCACAATCCATAAGCGTTATTCAACCTGAATTATGGTCAATTGAGAACCCTTATCTCTATACGGCCGAAGTCGAATTAGTCAGCAACGGTCTGGTGATTGACATGGTTAAAGTTCCTTCGGCATACGGTCCATACATTTTGATGCTGCCAATGGTTTTATGCTTAATGGGAAAAAAGTACTGCTAAAGGGGGGATGTATGCACCACGATAATGGTTTTTTAGGTTCTGCCACCATTGACCGAGCCGAAGAACGCCGGGTTGAACTCATGAAAGCATATGGATTTAATGCCATACGGACCAGCCATAACCCGCCTTCCCGACAATTTCTCGATGCTTGCGACAGGGTCGGTGTACTTGTAATTGACGAAGCATTTGATATGTGGGAACGGCCTAAAAATCCACAGGACTATCATCGGTTTTTTAAGGAATGGTGGCAAAAAGATATCAGCTCCATGGTAATGCGCGATCGTAATCATCCCTCCATTATCATGTGGAGTATTGGAAATGAGATTAACGAACGGGCTGATTCTTCAGGATTAATTATTACCCGCAAATTAGCTGATGAAGTCCATCGGCTCGATCCTACCCGGCCCGTTACTGCTGCCATTTGTTCTTTCTGGGATCATAAAAACCGTCCATGGTCGGCAACTGCTCCGGCATTTGCTTTGCTCGATGTGGGTGGATATAATTACATGTGGAAGGCATATGAAGAAGACCATCTTCTTTATCCCGACAGGATAATGGCTGGAACAGAATCTCTTCCTCTGGAAGCTTATGAGAATTGGAAACAGGTGGAAAAAAACTCATGGGTTATTGGGGATTTTGTTTGGACAGCTATGGATTACATGGGCGAAACTGGCATAGGAAACAGTCGATTAGATAATGATCCCGATAACGGCTTTTCAAGAACATGGACATGGTTTAACGCTTATTGTGGGGATATCGATTTATGCGGGTTCAAAAAGCCCCAGCTTTATTACCGGGATGTGATCTGGGGAAACAGTAATATTGAAATGATGGTGCATGCGCCCGTTCCGGAAGGTAGAAAAGAAATAGTGAGCATGTGGGGCTGGCCCGAGGAATGGCAGAACTGGAACTGGAACGGTAGTGAAGGGAAGTTGATGCAGGTAAGAGTTTTTACGAAATATCCGGCTGTACGATTGATGCTCAATGGAAAAATAGTCGGAGAAATGGAAATGAACGATAGTTCAAAACTTACTGCTGTTTTCCAGGTCCCTTATCAGCAAGGAATCCTAAAGGCAGTTGGATTAATAAATGGCATTGAAGTTGACTCCAAAGAAATTGCAACAACAGGAGTACCTAAGCATATTAAACTTACAGCCGACAGGTCAATTATAAAGGCTGATCGTAATGATCTTTCATATGTAAAAATTGAAATAACCGATGAATTAGGCAATATTGTTCCCAACGCAAATTTGAAAGTCAAATTAAGTATTGAGGGAGTTGGTGAACTAGCCGGAGTTGGTAGTGCTTGTCCGAATTGTATGGCTAGTTTCAAAGGTCCGGAAGTTCTAACTTTCCGTGGAGCTGCATTGGCTATTGTTCGCCCTTTGCCAGGGAATCTTTCGGGAGAAATTGCCCTGAAAGCTCAGGCAGATGGTTTAGAAGGTGGAGAGATTGTTATTCATACAAAATAGGATGTTTTAATAAATCAATTCAGGGCACAAGGTGATTTTTTATTATTTTGTGTCCTGAATATTTTTGCACTTAAAAAAATTATAATTCACTCCTTACCTACTATGAAGTACTCATTATTTCTTTCATTTATTTCATTAATTTTTAATTCAGTATCTCTGAAAGCTCAGACGATGCAGGAACTAACGCCTATGATCGGCGCTGAAGTTTTCATCGAACCTGGGCAATCTCCCGAACTTATCGATTCATGGTATCGCCTGATGAAGGAAAATGGATTGACAATATGCCGGACCCGCATGTTTGAAAACTATATGCGTAAACCTGACGGGAGCTGGGATTTCACACTTTTCGACTATGCTTACAAAGCTGCTGATAAATATGGCATTAAAGTATGGGGTAATCTCTTTCCGGCTACAGATTTTACTGATGTTGGTCGGATTTAAATTTCCCGTTAACGCGAGGAACATCTGATATCCATTTCGGAATATATAAAATACCTGGTTACTCACTTCAAACAGTTTAAATCGTGCTATGGATGGGT
>JAAUTT010000166.1 GCA_012031335.1 Bacteroidales bacterium
TAATGGTTGAAGCAAGCAAAACAGGGCCAATCCCCATAAAGGTTGCCATGAACGAAACAACAAATAGCAAAATGAATGAAACTACGTGATAACTTTGTTGATTTGAAAGCGGGGCACATAATAATGCGGTTACACCTATTATTATAACAGACAATATATAATTATTTATCCGGGAAGTATATCCGGTAATGGCTTTTTGTTCTATAATCACTTTCTTACTCATCTCATAATATGTAGTACAAATTTAACTGTTAATAATGCCTTGTTTCTTTAATTACATACATTTTAAATTATCCTTGGCGAAGTTCCCTTGAACATTGCCCTTATCAATGCAAATACCGGTATTACTTCCAGTCTGCCAGCCCACATCTGGAAAATATAAACTATTTCCACCACAGGCGACATTGACGGGTCTGTAATACCCGATGATAAACCCACGGTGGCCTGTGCCGATGTGGACTCAAATAGGGCATCGGCAAAGTCGTAATTATTTCCCGTAAAAAAGTAGTCAAAATTGTTGAACCTAAGATTAGAAGAAAAAAAATGATAGCCAGTGAAGCTGCTTTTGCAAATTCCTCGTTCATTTCTTCGGGCAATAAAGATTTCCCGTTTAGTTTAATGATTTTTACTGTGTGTTCAGACAGGAATGTCTTATTAACCTGCCATTGAAGCCCTTTTTTAATTATTAATGCCCGTATCATCTTTATACCACCTACTGTTGCACCGGAAGCTCCGCCTATAAACATGGCTGCCATAACAATAAAAACAACAGATTTCCAGTCCCATGCGCCTATATTTGAAGTTTGCCAGCCCGTTGTGGACATGCCGCTGATAAACTGAAACACTCCTTCACGGATGGGACTTGGTACCACTTTGGCATGAAAAAGCAAAAAAGATTGAATTATACTACCAACTAAAAAAATTATAATCAACGAACGGGTCTGAATATCTTTCCATATTTCACTAAATTTTCTTTCATAGATTACTTTGTAAAAAAAAGGGAGAGAGAAAGTCCCTAATATCATCGGCAATAAATACAGCATGTCCATGTAAGGCGATTTATATGTGGCGATACTGTCGTCAAGGGTACTGAAACCTCCAGTGGACTGTCCTGCCATTGCATGATTAACCGAATCAAAAATGTTTTCACTTAATGGATAATCTGATAAAATATAATGAGTGCCTATAATCAGATAAATAGCAGAGAATGTAGTTACAATAAAATAAACTTTCCATATTGACCTGGCAGTGTCAATAACCCGGGGTCTAAGTTTCTCACCGCTGGCTTCCGAACCATATAACAGCATGGCACTTCTGCCCGAAGTTTGTTTAAATAGCGCAAGTACCATTACTATAAACCCTGCACCGCCGACCCATTGGGCGAAATGGCGATAAAAAGAACTCCCTTGCCCACAGATGGTTCATGAACTGCCATTGAAAGTCCGGTTGTAGTATAGGCGCTCATACTTTCAAAAAAACAATGCAACGGGTTCCTGAAATACACAAGACTTGAAAAGGTATAGGTTACATCATTTGGTATGAACTGGTTCATTACATCAACAGGGGTAATAAAAGCTATGATTAAAAATGGCAATCCCCCCAATATGGCAATACCCAGCCAACCCGTAGCTGCAATAATAAGTGAATGGTTAAATCGAGGTTCTTCAACATGATAAAACCCCTTGAATAATAAAAGACCTGTCCCCATAATTATTAGTGCAGACAATAAAAAACCTGCAACAGAATACCATTCTGTATATATGGCTGCAATAATTGCAGGTATTGCTACAACAAAACCAAGTAAAATCAACAGGCTGCCAACCTGCTTTAAAACAATCTTAAAAGTGTTGCTCCTCTTCATATTCTCCCTCGCCTTCTTATTTCAACTTTTTATAAAATGATGGCATTATCATTAGTAATAATGGATAAATTTCTAACCGTCCAACTAGCATGAGTACATTCAATATAATCTTTCCGGCGGCCGGGAAATGCGATATATCTTTGTTATGTCCAAACGTTGTCAACGCTGATATTGCTAAAAAAGCTGACTGTTTAAGGTCATTAACAAACAGCGAAAGAACAATAGTTCCAATAACAAATACCAACCCAAACACGGTAATAAATGTCAATACTATAAGATTGGTTTCTTCATCAATTGCATATCCATTGTATTTAACAGAAGTCGTGTTTGTTGGAGAATTCGGGTTCTTGAATTGCAACTTAAAATTTCTGAACAAAATCAGTAACCGTGAAATCTTAATTCCGCCACTGGCAGAAAACGCACTGGAACCAATCAGGAGTATAAAAAACAATACAACCAGCACAAAATCAGGCCATAAGAAGTAATTTGTATTTGAATAGCCTGTAGTAGTCACAAAAGAAGTAACCTGAAAAATGCTTTCCCGCAGAGAAGTTTCGAAATCTTTGCCCGTCTGATAATGCAAGACGCTGGCAATAAACAATGCAACCAATAAAGAAACAAGGGCATAAACCCTGATTTCTTCATTTTTTATAACCAAACCGGTTTTTCCATTCAGGATGAATCCATAAATGATGTAACTGATACCCGATAAAAACATAAAAAGTGCCATTACAAATTGTATATAGCCTGAATAATCAGTTATGTTGTTATTTTGAGGCGAGAAGCCTCCGGTTGAAACAGTTCCGAATGTATAGCACATACTTTTAAAAAAATCCATACCGCCAGAAAAGAGCATTAAAACTTGTATTAATGTCAGAGAACAATAAACAGCGACTATTTGCATAACGAGCTTATATTGCGAACCAAATTCTATCTCTGATTTAAAAATTTTGCACCCACCAATATTCAAGTATGAAATTATAGTAAACAACATGATAATTGTGCCAAGCCCACCCAACCATTGGGTAAGGCTTCGCCAGAACAGGATAGACTTGGGGAGTAATTCAACATTAGAGAGAATTGATGTCCCGGTAGTCGTGAAGCCGGAAACAGTTTCAAAAAAGGCATCCACGGGTGCAGGTATACTCTTGCTTATCAGGTAAGGCAGTGTTCCAACTACAATAGCAATAAGCCATGAAACTATTATTAAACAATGCCTTCTTTATTGTTTGCTAATGGATAAAACCGTTTATCTGAAACGAAAAACAGGAATATACCTGGAACCAATGATATTAATGCAGGAAAATAAACGGCTTTAACGGTTCTTTATATTGAATGCCATAAGGCAGGCAGATTAAAAACGTAATTCCCTCAAAAATTAAAATGAGAGAAACTACAACCAATAAATTTTTAAAACGCATAATTTTTAAATGAAATTTTAAACCAATAAAATAGAGGCAGTTTGTAATGAATACAATTAGCATTCATTATTCCTGCCATGAGGTTTTATTAATAATCCCTCATGTATTTAATCAGTATATAAATCGCTGTAAAAAACACGTAAAGGAAAACTAAAACCAAAACGACAATTCCAAATATTTGCCAGTTTGTAAATTCTTTAAGCCAATCAAGGAATTCCATGATGCTATATTTACTATTCAATTTACAGTACAAAATTGCAGTTGATTTCCTAAAGGTTTTATCAAGAATTATAGAAGAAGCATAAAAATTTTGTAAAGATTAATGATGATATCAATTACTGTGTATGGCAGACATTTAAGACCGGCAATTCTTTTAATTTATCAGTTTTATCAAACCAGTCTGTATTTTTTCTTTTAAAAATTGTTCCTCAAAATTGCAATAAATTGAAACTGGTTTATTAGAAATAGTTTACTTTATTTATTCTATTCTAAATAATTATCAGTATTTTACGTTCTGTTTAAGAGTGTTTTACAAATTATTTAATAACCAAATTCTAAATTACCATGGCAATAAATCGTAATTACAGTTGTAAAGATGTCAATATGCTTATGGCATCTAAAACCATCGCCGAAAGTTTCAAAACAAACATTTCAGAACTTTCAACAACCCGTACAGATTGGACAGAACAGTATGCAACCGATTTAATTTTAAAAATCATGATGCAATCGAAACCCATTTGGGTGTCGATGCCAAAAAGATTTGCGTAATGCAACCGCTACGTTGGCATCAATACAGGTTCCGGCCAAAAGGGATGTATCCTATTTCAAAACACAGATAGACGAAGACTTTAAGAAAGAAACATCCAAAAGGGATGAAATACTAAAAACCCTCGGCTTTGCAAAACATCTTCGTGGAGTTCAAAAAGGCAACCAGGAATCATTAATCCAGTTGCTCTATCAGTTCAAAACCAATATGAGCGAAACGTTACGTCAGGTAATCATTGCAAAAGGATTAAGTACGACCTTAATTGATAACATTATAGGGTATGCCGATACTTTTAAACAAGCCAACGTTACACAGGAGTCTTTTAAAGGTTCAACCAAAGAAATAACCCAAGAGGTAACCGATGTTTTCAACGATATCTACGATGAGATAATTGGTATCTGCAAGAAAGCATCAAACTACTATCAGTACGAACCATTAAAGAAAGAACAATTCACCTTTGCAAAAGCACTTTCCAATCTTGGGGCAGCCTCTAAAATAGCTGGTAAAGAAACAGCTACAGCATAAAGTTAGCCTGACTAAAAAGGGACAACGTTCTCAGAGAAGGGACATCATCTGACAAACAAGGGAGGTAACTTGACAAACAAGGGAGGTAACTTGACAAAGAAGGGAATGAACCTGACAGACAAGGGACTTAATTCTCAGAGAAGGGAGCTAGCCCGGCAAAGAAGGGACACAAGCTAACAGACAAGGGAGCATAGTTGACAAAAAAGGGACATTATCTGACAGAGAAGGGAGATAACTTGACAAAGAAGGGACAATATCTGACAAAAAAGGGAGCATATACATAGCCCCACGCACACCGTCCCTTCTGCTTTAAGGCACATGCGGCAACCGACGTAAGGAGCTCACGAAGTAAACCCCGCAGGCAATCACACAACCAAAGTTTGCCGCAAGAGCCTTCAAGCCCGTCCCACCCCATCGCACGAGAAACATCCTACTCAGGTAAGACAGAGATATTAGTAAGTGTTCGAGCTGATGTACATTTAATCAACAATGCCCAGCACACAACACGCAATATACGTAAGCCGGGCTATGTAGGTAATTTAAACCTTTGTTCAATTAATAAAAATTTTAACAGTATGACAAGTTTGAGCTTCGAAATCCCGGCCTACGCATATTGCCAACCGTTAGGGTTAGGTGGGGCGTCGTTATTTGGGAAACGTAGCAAGATTATATATTGATGATTAATACTTTAAAGGTTTTATTATCTTTGAAAAAAGTAAACAGAGTTATGACAGACGATAAAATACAAATTTTGACCGAATTAAAACTAAACTTGTCGGATAAGTTACACGACAACTTAAGAGATGTTGTCTTATTTGGATCACAGTTGACTGAGAAAACTAAGACTGACTCGGATTATGATATTTTGATTTTGGTTAAGGATAAATCGGATTGGAAATTAGAGCGCCAGATTTCTGATATCTGTTTTGAGATTGATCTCAAATATGGCATACTAACTGATACTCATGTATTAAGTGAGGCAGAGTTAACTACACCAAGAGGAAAGCAGCCAATTTTTGTTAATGCTTTAAATCAGGGATATCACGCATGATAGGTGATAACGATAGAGATACCTTGATTGCTTATCGATTTGAGCAAGCTAAAGAAACAATAGATCTTTCCAGATTTCTTATTGACTCCGATAGATTGGTGGTTGCGGTAAACAGAGTCTATTATGGACTTTATTATGCAGTAACAGCTTTGGCGCTTAAGAATCAATTCGAGACATCAAAGCATGCCCAGTTAATAGGTTGGTTTAATAAGGAGTTTATATCAACAGGACAAATTGATAAGAAATACGGTAGGATTTTAAGGAATGCATATCAAAACAGGACGGGTCAGCCTTGGTGCTAACGGTTGACAATATGGCCAGTAAGGGATTGCGGGCGATTTCCTATCAAGGTACACGAAAATTTGAAGCGGGTAAAAAGCCTTCGCATACCACTGAAACCCTTATTGGCTATATTGTGTGTTGGCGGCATGTGGCTTTTTAGGTTAATAGACGGTCTATTTCTTGTCTAATTTCATCAAGCACTTCCTTGTTCTGAACCTCTTTCTTATTACCAACTTTGGTCGAAAAAACTACAAAGACTTTGCCGCCATATTTTTCTTCAAATGCTTCAAAATTGGCTTGCATTCTTTCGGTAAGTTTATAATTGCCAAAGTTCGCATTTCCTGTTACAGGCTTGATTTGAATACCAAAAGCTTTATTACCAACTCTGCCAATATAGTCAACATCACCTGCGTGGTCTAAGTCAGAATCTGATTCTTCAAATTTTATTTCAGTAAATTTTTTAGCGAGAAAATCATTTATAACAGACTTTTCAGTTAAAAAACCATCATAAGTTCTTGGAACGGTAACTTCATAAACATAATCGTAACAGTCCTGTTTTGTAATTTGCTTAAATGCTTCTGTCCATTCTGGAATGACAACTTCGGTAATCTTCTCATAAAGACGTTCTCCTAATTCGTTTAGGATTTCTCTGGTTACCTTAATGGGAACTTTGGTTTTGTATGTGCCTTTTCAAAATAGTATTGTTGCCATTCTTCAAATGTTTTTGGCTGGCATTCACGAATAAGAGCCATTACAGCACCTACTTTACTTGGTCTTGTAAGTTGATAAGCATTGCTTGTATAGTTTAATACTTTTTCTTTCTTACCGAAAGGTTTTGCGTATTTATAAATTGGTTGTTCTTCTTATAGTTCTTCCATTTATAGATATTATTATGGTCTAACGAATAAATCTGTCCGTGTTGTTTGATTCATTGGATTTTGATTATTCCAATTTCTCATCATATTTCTTCTACGCAGCAATATATCTTCTGCTCTACTTCGGAGTGAATCAAGATTTTCTTCAAGTTCGGCTATAGTACCGATTAGATAAAAACCATGACTGTGGCTACCAATAAGTTCATTTTGAGCAATTGCTTCTCTGATAACATCTCTCATTTCGACTTCAACTCCACCATCAGAAATTCCAAAATGCCGTGCAAGGTTTCCTGCTGTTATTGGCGAACCACTTCCAATATGACCATTGGTGCGTAAATATTGAATTAATTGTGCAACTGTTGCCATTATGTTGTTTGTATAAGTGAATTGAATTTGTTTTTATACTTAAAATCCGAATCGTTGTCAACCAACACTAGTCCTGTTTTTACTAAATGGGCATTTAAGAAGGTCTTGTTCTCTAAGTACAAATAACAGAGAAGGTTGTTTTCTTTGTCATATTTTTCTTTGTCATATTTTAGGAAAACTCTTTTACCTTTTGTTTTTCATAGAGAAAAGCAGTAGCTTTTCCATTTATAATTGGGTCTTCTTTTATTCCAATAAGTTTTATTGTTAAATCGTTACTCAACCTTATTTTTTCTGAACTAATAATTTCTTTAACGGTATACAGTTCTTCACGTTGTGTTGAACTGTCTTTATCTATTTTAGAACCGAACTGTAATTTTTTTACATCAATTTTCTTGTCCAGAGTGTGCGGGTCTTTGAAGATGTATGGTAGTTTGCTGATTTCATTTTCATAGTCAATCGGTGATTGATTTTGAGTTGCAAACTCATAAGTTGTTCCATTCAAGTCTTTTTGGTGTATTTCTAATTTTTCCTTTATGAATGGGATAAATTCAGGATTGATTTCATAACCAACAGAATTTCTGTCTAAGTTTTTCGCTGCTAATGATGTTGTCCCACTACCTAAAAAAGGGTCAAGTATAGATTCTCCAACAAATGAAAACATTTTAATTAGTCGGTTTGGCAATTCTTCTGGAAACATTGCAATGTGTCCATTTTGTCTTGCTCCTGCAAAATTCCAATGTCCAGCAAAGTTAGTGTTCCATTCTTCAGCAGTCATTTTAGAAAGTTCTTTCTGTTCTTTTGTCGGTTTGGGTGCATCACCGAGTTTTTTAAAAACAAGAATAAATTCATAGTCAAGTTTCAGAATGCCATTCTCGGATATGGATATGAACCCATTTGAACGCCACCACCTGTGGTGTTAGAAGTCGTTACTTTCTGCCAAATGATTGCACCAT
>JAAUTT010000167.1 GCA_012031335.1 Bacteroidales bacterium
TAAACAGAGAAATAGGTCGATATACTGGTATGCACCGGAGCTACTTTCTTTCGTGGATTGGCATCACTGGAAATAAGCAATGGTTGCTTTGGCTCATTATTGTTCCACAACTTGTGGTAGCAGTTGCAACCATAGCAGGCTTAGCCGGGGCGGCATCCACTGCCATCGTTGTATTGATTAAAATACCGATATGGATACCTGCTGTTGTAATTACCGCAGCTTACTGCAGTTCCTTATTGCTGCCGGAGGTTTCAAAACCATTGAGAGACTCACCACCATACTGGCCATTGTTATTTCATTGTCTATTTTGGCTGCAGCCATTTCGGTTGGTCCAGATATGAAAAAAATCGGTGCCGGATTTATTCCCCAATGGCCACAAAATACAAAAGTGGATGAAGTATTGCCATGGCTTGGATTTATGCTTGCGGGGGCTGCCGGTTTGATGTGGTTCTCGTACTGGACAGCAGCCAGGGGTTATGGAGCTGCATCACTAAAGAAGGAGGAACCTGTTGATCCTTCGCAATTGCCCGAAGAACAGCAAAAAGAATTAAAAGACTGGCTAACCCATATGTCAATAGCCAATACACTGGCAGTTGCAGGAGCCCTCATCATTGCATTTGCTTTTCTGATCCTGGGAACAGAGCTTCTTCAGCCCAAAGGATTAATTCCTGAAGAAAACAAAGTTGCCGAAACATTGGGCCAGTTGCTGGGAAGTATATGGGGACAGGTTGGTTTCTGGTTTATGATTGGTGCTGTGTTTATAACATTTGTGAGTACAATGCTTTCCGATCAGGATGGCTTCGGGCGAATGTTTGCCGATGGTTCTGCCATTCTTGCCAATAATAAAGGATTGGGTAAACGGTGGACAGATCCTCAATTTCTTAAAAAACTTTTTGTAATAGTTGTTTTGGCGATAATTCCAATAATTGTTTACCTAATTGCCGGAGAACCAGTAAAACTGCTCAAACTGGCTGGAGTGATAGAAGCTTCACACATTCCGGTGGTTACTGGATTAATACTTTATTTAAACCATAAAACGCTGCCTTTAAAATTTCAACCTTCTAAAATGGTTTTCTGGATAACAGTGCTGGCAGGAATCTTTTTTACTCTTTTTGCCGTTGTATATTTTGTACAGTTATTAACGAACTGACTGATATTTATGATACATTAAAGACATTTATGCTCAGGAATATTCTCAAAGGTTCGTTTAAATTAACCGGCATCTCAATATTTCACTCCATCTCTGAAAATCCAGTTTTATTTATTACACTGGTGATAAATTTTCACTTTTATCAGGAAATGTTCTTTTTTACATAACTTACAAACCCTTAAAAACTTACAGAATTTAATTTAAAATTAGGATAGTATTTATTGTTGCCTATACCACCCTTTTTAGGGGGGTGGTATCCCAACTTTATATTTAAATCCCTCCCACCAAACTTGGTTTATTTCAACTATTACGGCTGGTGTTTTCCTTTCCCGGGTAATCTAATTTTGACTCAAAGTTATTATTGAAAAATGGAAATATTAAAATTTTATACTGATCGATGATAATGATGAATTTCGGAAGGCCTTTAGGAAGCTTTTGACATCCCTATACGATGCGCAGATTTTAGACGAAGCTTCCAACGAATCGGAAATAGATAAGATCACTTCATGGACTAAGGCCGACATTATTTTTATGGATGTAATGATGCCGGGTAAAATGGTATTCAACTCACCAGGGAGTTATTATGGAAATATAACAAACTTAATGTGGTTGCAGTTACCATGCATTTTGACAAGGTTTACCTCACTTCTCTAATTGGCGCAGGTTTTAAAGGCTGTATTTTCAAGGATGAGTTAGTCAATCAGCTCAGCACTGCTATTAAAGTAATCAGTAAGGATATGCTTTATTTTCCTGAGAACATTTTGCTTGATTTCAACAAAAAGATTAAAAAATAAGTACCATGGATATTAGCCAATTAAAACATAAGTTTATAAATGAGGCTGAGTCTTTGTTAACAAGCCTGGACAACACACTTGTAGAACTTGAAAAAGACAGCAGGAACAACCAGCTCATAGGAGAGGCCTTTAGGGTAATGCATACTATTAAAGGTGCAAGCGGAATGTTTGGCTTCGAAAGAATTGTTGAGCTGACTCATGAGTTGGAAACCTTATTTGACCTGGTAAGAGAAAACAAAACCAATGTTACTCCCCAATTGATTGATCTAAGCTTTGCTGCAGCCGACCATATCAGGGCTCTGCTTTATGACGAAGAGCTTGAGACCCCTTCCAATATCGAAACAAACCGTGAATTAAAATTAAGACTCAACTCGCTTAAGACTTTGGGAAATATTGAAATACCAGAGGCTGAATCTCTAACAATAAAGTCAAAAGAAGATGACAATTTCCAGGTAAGTACATGGCATATTATGTTCTTCCCTAACGATCAGATAATAGACAGGGCTATAAACCTGGTTTATACATTTCACGACTTATTCGTTTTAGGGGAATATAAAATCCAGTCTCAACCCTTTCTTGAAGAATGCGAACAATTCTGGAGCATTTTTCTTGTCACTGATAAGGGTTATGATGCTATTGAGGAGGCTCTTATGTTTATTATGGATTATTGTAAAATTTGTAAAATAGCCAACTTCGATATTTTTAAGATCCAAAGCACATTTCCGTTGAACGAAAAATCCATAGAAACCACAGTTATTTCTCTCACTCAAACTAAAAATGAAGACGATCCCGGAGATAAAAGAATAAACTCGAAGAACGGCAACACATCGCTATCAAGCAAGCGCACTACCCATGTTAATGTAGAGGCACGAAAGCTCGATACTTTAATGTATTTGGTAAGTGAACTGGTTACCACCAAATCTGAACTTTTAAATGGGCTTAATAACGAAAATCAGGATAAGGCTTTTGTAGCTGCAGAAAAAATTGAAAAGCTCTCAAAATTATTTAGTGAGAATGCTCTCAATCTCCGATTGGTGTCAATTCACGAAATAACGGAAAAGTTCAAGAGACTCATTCGCGATTTAGCCAAACAATTGGGCAAACAGATAAACTTTATTACTGAGGACAACGAAACAGAACTGGACAAGAGCATTATTGACCATATTGGAGAGCCTATCATGCACCTCATCCGTAATTGCATCGATCATGGCATTGAAATGCCCGAGTCTAGAAAATCTGTAGGAAAAACCGAAACCGGCACAATAAAATTCGAGACCTCAAAAGTGGGTAATTATGTTCATATAAATATCAGCGACGACGGCAATGGAATTGACCCTGATTATATTTACAGGAAAGCTGTTGAAAGAGGGTTTGTCAGTCCCGGCGCTCAGCTTTCCGAAAAGGAGATTTTCGAACTCATATTTCTTCCGGGATTCTCTACAGCCAACAGCCTTTCAAATGTTTCGGGCCGTGGTGTGGGAATGGATATCGTTTTAAAGAAAATACAGGAAGTAAGAGGTGAAATATCAATAACATCGCATAAAGGAATTGGAACAACTTTCTCAATTAAGCTTCAGCAAACCATTTCAATAATAGATACTTTACTGGTGAATGCCTCCGGTATTGTTTATGCTTTACCACTGGGAGACATAGTTTCCTGTATTCTTGAACCACATGCAAATTTGGCAGATAAGAAAAACCATTTATTCAATTTCAATAACGAACTTATCCCTTATATCTCCATTGAGCCTCCCGCCGACAATAAAAATCCAGAGTCGACTTACAAGCTGGTGATTATTAAAAAACATGAAAAAGTTTTTGCTCTCCTGGTGGATAATATCCTTGGCGAATACCAGGCTGTGGTTAAGCCTCTGGGAGTAGCTTTCAGGAATGTGAAATTTCTATCCGGGGCCAGTCTTCTTGGCGATGGCAGCATTGCCTTACTTGTTGATACTGAAAAACTGTGGAATTATTCTTCTGAGTTCATATCATTTTAATACTGTTATTATGGAAAAATCAACTTTTTTTAACCTTTGTTTTAGGGAAAGAGCTATTTGCTGTGGATGTTGTTAATGTGCTGGAGGTGCTCGAGCAACAACAAATAACCCGTGTTCCCAAAGTTCCTGAGCATATCATGGGAATAATAAACTTCAGGGGCGAAATACTGCCTGTTATCAATACGCGTATCAAATTCTGTTTACCAACAATCGACGATGAATCGAAAAACTACATAATAGTTTATGAATTATCGAGAAAGGACGAAACCTATATTGTTTCGGCTACAGCCGATGGTGTGGAAGATGTTATCGAGATAGATCCGGCAGAAATTAAGCCTGTACCTGAAATGGGACTAGGCTTCGATGCTAAGTTTATAGCAGGCGTTATCCGGCGCGATGAAAAATTCATTCTCCTGCTTAAACCTGAAAGGGTTTTTTCGTCAGCAGATTCCGAAGCTGTAAAGCTTACTGAGACTTTAACCCAATAACAAACAAGATCATGAAAAAATATTTATTTATTCTATTACTGGTAGTGAACCAGTTTATTCAGGCTCAGGATTTTTCGATAGACGGAGTTTACAGGCCCAGAATTGAGTTTCGCGATTTGGTTCCTGCATCCGGTTTAGATCCGATAACTTTAGCATCACACCGAATGAGGCTGATAGTTAACTATAAAAACGACACAACGGGCATTAAAACCCGGTTTGTTTTACAAGATGCAAGGGTATGGGGCAATACCAGTTTATCGCCAACTGGCGACAATAACTCTTTTGGCGTTTACGAAGCATGGGGCCAATACAATTTTACACCAAAGTTTTCAGTGAAAGCCGGGCGCCAGGAAATAGTTTACGATAGCGAAGAGATATTTGGATTGAGCGATATACAACAGCAGGGTCTCACTCACGATGCCGTGTTATTTGAATATAAAGGTAAAACCGAAATTACGCTGGCCGGTGCTTATAATAATAACACACCATTGTTACAATTATACAATGCACCCTATACGTTAAGTAATTATAAGAACTTGCAGTTTATCCGTATTGGTAAAACAACTGCGAAGTTTAAGGGCAATTTTATGCTAGTAAATAACGGTCTGGAGTATTATGCGAAGGGTAAAACGGATTCGATAAAGACCAATTACTATCAAACCATGGGCGTGTATTTCAAATATTTATTAAACACCAGGTTTTTTACCACAAACAGTTTCTATTATCAAAGAGGCACTGATCAGTTTAATTTAAGTCTCAAGGCCTTTAGTATCGATTCAAAATTTTCGTACGTCGCGAAACCAGGTGTATCTATTCTATCTGTGGGCTTAAACGTCTTTTCGGGCAATAATAAAAATACACCGGCAAATGAAAATAACAGTTATACGGAGCCTTATGGCAGTATGCTTCTTACCACTGGTCTCCCAGGTTACTATACGGTGCTTAATCCAACCGGTAAACCAGGCATCAATAAAGGTCTTATTCAGCCAAAAGCTGAAATGCTATTGCTTCTGAAAAAACTATCGATCCTCACAGTTATGCATTTGCCCTTTTCGTATGGCGAATTGTATGATGCACAAAACAATAAAACAGGCCGGTTTCTTGGTGCAGAATACGAAATTATGGCCACTTATCAAATAAGCAAGGAAGTAAAATTTAACCTGCTTGTAGCTCATTATTTTATGGGAGGCGATGTTGAAAATCTTTCCTCTCCATTTTTTGGCAAGTACTCAAATTTTAAAAGAGATCCTTTTTGGGCAATTTGTGGGTTAACCTTCACACCTGGCTTTTTTAAATCTAAATAATATCAGTTTGCATTCAATGAATTAATTAAATAATTATAAAAATAATATTATGAAATTTAACAACTTAAAAATTCGGACAAAATTATTATTAGGCTTTTTGGCAGTAATAATTGTGATGGTTATCGTGGGAATCATTGGTTTCATTGGCCTGCAAACACTTGGAGGGCAACTTCAGGAAGTAACAGACAACCGTTTGCCGAGCATTAATGCTTTGCAAAACATAAGAGAAGGGCAAACTTCCATAAAGGCATCGGAACGTACTTTGTTAATGGATTTGTTAACGAACAAGGAAATCAGGGCAACCCAATTTTCCAATATAAACCTTAACTGGAAGAAAAATTGACGAAGCCATGAACATTTATAGCCCTTTGGAACAAACTGTTGAAGAAAAGAAGAAATGGGATGAATTTTTACCTGGATGGAATGAATGGAGAAGCTTGTCAGCCAAATTCCATGTACTGCTAAAAACGCAGGATTCTCTTAAAAACCAGCTTACCCTGAAAGGGAACAACAAAAAGGCCCTGGCAGAAATGAAAACCATCAATACACAAATATTACAGGCTGGAGTTAAGATTGCTCCATTAATTACAAAATGTGAGACCGAACTTAATTCCCTTATTAATATCAATGTGAGTACCGCAACGAACTAAAACAAAAAGCTGACCAATCCATCAGCTTTAGCAACTTCCTTTTGCTTGCAGTTGCAGGAGTTGGACTGGTCCTCGCATTTATAATCGCCATTTTGATATCAAGAATAATTTCTATTCCAGTGCGAAAAATTGATATAGCTGCGGCCCAAATAGCCGAAGGAAATCTGGACGTTAACCTTGATATAAATAGCAAAGATGAAATTGGAAGTTTGGCAGAATCGTTTCAAAAACTTATTAAAGCAAATAGGGAAATTGTTGAAAAAGCAAAACTTGTATCGGAAGGAGATTTAACCGTTACTATTAAGAAACGGTCGGATAAGGATGAACTAAATTTTTCACTTTCTCAAATGGTTGAACGTTTGAACGAAGTAGTTGCCCAGATTTTGGAATCGTCTCAAAATGTTGCTTCCGCAAGTTCTCAGTTTAGTTCTACTACAGTTCAGATAGCCCAGGGAGCAAATGAACAGGCTTCATCGGCCGAAGAAGTTTCGTCGTCAGTAGAAGAAATGTCGTCAACCATCCAGCAAAATACGGATAATGCGCTTCAAACCGAACGTATCGCTTCGGGTGCAGCAAAGGGGATTAACGATGTAGCAAATGCCAGCTCAAAAAGCCTGGAGGCAACACGTCAGATTGCAGAAAAAATAAAAATAATTAATGCCATAGCTGAAAAAACTGATATTTTGGCCATCAATGCCGCCATTGAAGCTGCTCGTGCTGGCGAACATGGTAAAGGTTTTGCTGTGGTAGCTGCCGAAGTACGCAAACTAGCCGAAACCAGCCAAAGGGCAGCTGTTGAAATTAATACCTTGTCGGCAACCAGCTTAAAAGTTACGGAAGAAGCAGGGGGATTTATGATGAAAATTATTCCCGACATTCAGCGTACAGCCACCCTGGTGCAGGAAATAGCTGCTGCCAGTAGTGAGCAGTCGGCGGGAGCAACACAGATTGCCGCTGCCATTGAACAGTTATCGAAAGTTACCCAGCAAAACTCTGCGGCAGCCGAAGAAATGAGCTCCACCGCCGAAGAATTGGCATCGCAGGCCGAAATGCTCAACGAAACTATTGCGTTTTTCAATACAGGCAGAAGCATTAAGCAGGAAAAAACAGTGAATCACAAAATATCCAGAAAGTTATCAAACGACAACAAAATTGCTTCTCCAACTAAAAAAGGTATAAACGTTCTGGACGAAGAATTAAAAGATAAAGAATTTGAAATGTATTAACATAAGTTAGGTAAATGGTTATTTTTCTAGGGCTCCGCTGTAGGTTGGAGCCCTGGTTTTAAATACAAATGAGTTATTTACCCGGTAATATTAAAAATATGATACTCAATTTTCAGGAAATGGATGAAATAGCCAATTCCGGTCATCTTAAAAAAGAATCAAAAGAGCAAAAGTTGATCTTTCGCAGTCGGATCTTAGCCAATCCAAAGAAGAGTTAAATTCTTTAAATGAAGAAGAGGAATTGGAAAATGGCCCGTCATATTTGTATTTTCTGGAATTCAATTGAATCTAAGAGTACTGCAATAAATTCTCTTGCAGCCTAGTATCTTATGTCCAAAATTTTGAAAACATGATGTTATTAGACTTAAATCTTAATACTATGACTTTGAATAGACAGGAATTCAAGTGAAAGTAAGATTATTCCCCCCAATTTTCCTAGTGGGTGGTACTGGATTGTATATT
>JAAUTT010000168.1 GCA_012031335.1 Bacteroidales bacterium
AAGAAAATGAGCTTTTCCTCACCGCAATGGTTCTTCTCAGTACGTTGCTTGCTGGCCCAGGTCCAGACATTTTTCCCTTCGCACCATTGCATTCTCTGGCCACTTTCGGGCCAAATGCCATCCAGGCCAACATGCACACCATTGTCTTCCGAGCCGGCAGAATACGACCGCACCCACACATAATATCTTCCGGGTGTGACGACATTAATTTTGTAACTAACGATGGTCATTTCACCAGCGACATTGCTGAAATTTTCTCCTTTTATCAGCTTGTCATCATGGGTTATCCGGGTGTCGGGAGTAACTTCGATAAAAGCTCCGTTGCTGGCGGTTTTGGCAATATCTGCTGAATGTCCTTTGCTGTCGCCGGTCCGGATAACCCATTTCCGGATATCATCTTTTGTCTGGCTGAAAAAGTTCTCAGCTTCGATAGCTACAACGCCGGTAGATTCGGTGAAAACCACCTGCGAGGAAACTTTACAGAAATTCAAAAACAGGATGATTACAAAAAACCCTGAAGTAATAAATTTATTCATAAATGAAAACCTCAACAATCGACAAATTAATGTCAATATAAAGCTCAATTAGCTAGAATATTAAAATATTAAAATTTCATATAAAACTTATACACCACTAACTTAACCAGTTCCCTGGCAAGCTGATTCAGATCCAAACCGCCAAAATTACCTGATGACATTAACAGCAGGTTAATATTGTCGAGTGTCGTATGCTTCAGCATATCGGCAAATTCCTGGTTATCCATTATCACTTTCAGGCCTGATTTTCCAAAGGATTCGGCGATATACTCCTTTCCCGGTAGTTCCATTTTTTTATGCTTGGCTGCATCGGGATTTACAAAACATAAGCTTCATCAGCATCATGCATGCTGTTTTTATAGTGCTGAATAAACTCCTGGTTTAAACTGCTGAAAGTATGCAATTCGAGGCAGGCAATAAGTTTTCTGTCGGGGAATTGTTCTTTGAGCGCTTTTTACTGTCGCAGTAACTTTTTGAAGGCGCATGCGCAAAGTCAAGGTAAACTGCCGAATTACCGGCACTTTTCAAAATCTGCAGTCTTTTGGCTGCTCCTTTGAATGTGCCGATAGATTTATAAAACGCATCGTCGCGGATACCCAATTTATTGCATACCAGGCGGGCTGCATTGATATTGTAGAGGTTGTGCTGCCCGAATACTCCAATGTGGTAAACGCCCAGCTGCGTATTCAGGTAGGTAGCATTATCGCGGATAAAATGCGGATGTGGACCGTACGACTGCCTGTAAAGTCTCTTTTCGGACTTTTCTACAACCTTATTTAACACTTTATCGTCGCCTGCATAAAATACAGTAGCATTATCCTCCATACTCATGAGAAAATCGGAGAATTGCCGGGTATATATTTCAAATGTTGGAAATACATTGATGTGATCCCATGCTATACCTGAGATTACTGCAATATGCGGTTTGTACCAAATAAATTTTGGCCGCCTGTCGATCGGAGATGTCAGGTATTCATCTCCTTCAAAAATGGCAACCGGTGCATCCGATAAACGCACCATCGTATCGAAACCTTCTATCTGAGCCCCTACCATAAAATCAAATGCCATCTGCTGATCTTCAGAACATGCAATATCATCGAGGTAATGGTAGTTTTACCATGACTTCCGGCTATTACAACCCTTTTTTGTTTTCGAATGCTCGTAAAGATATTCCGGATAGGAGTATATTTTAATTCCAAGTTCCCGGGCTTTCATAAGCTCCGGATTGTCTTCCCTGGCATGCATCCCCAGAATTACAGCATCCAGTTCTTTGGATATTTTTTCAGGATACCAGCCAGTATTTTCGGGCAGTAAGCCTTTCTTTTCCAGGCGAGTCCGGGAAGGCTCAAATATTTCATCATCCGATCCGGTAACATGATGACCCAGTTCGTGCAGGGCAAGGGCAAGATTATGCATGGCACTTCCGCCAATCGCTGTAAGATGAATTCTCATATATATTTATTTCATATAACCGTCATATTCCTGAATTTGCATCATCCGTATAGATGGTAATATATTCCTGAATATTATCGATTTCGGGTTTTTTACAATAGCGCAATTTACAAACTTTATTGAGTTAAAAGAATGGCTGGTGTTGTGCCTGTTTCTTTTTGTCATTTTATTGTTTTAATAGGGTGGAAATTGCTTTTGGAATTATAGTATTGTAATTAGTGTCAATAAGAATACTCTGGCTTCCCCTCCCGCACCCCTCTGGCTCCCCTAAAGGGGAGAACTTCAACCCACTGTGCGATTGGAACTTCCCCTTCAGGGGACTGAGGGGTGAGCGGAGGCAATTTGACAATAATTCTAATTTTCTTAGAACCACTAATTAAGCTTGTGCAGGATGTTTTTATAGGAATTTTTATGATCATGGATCTATAAGAACACGCCTTAAATGTTATATTCGAAACAGAATTAAGAATTCAGTTAACTGAGCAAACAAAATGCGTTAGTATTTAGTATAACAAGTGTTTAGCGCATGGTAGTTTGAAACGATAAAAGAACAATGAAGCAACTACTACTAACATTTATTATTGTATTTGAATTTTTTGTAATTGGGGCACAAACCCTTAGCGATAGTAATTTACCAATAGTTCTTATTGATACAAGAGATCCGTCATCTGGTGTAGCCCGCGAAATTCCAGATGCCTATAAAATTATCGCAACCATGAAGGTTATTTACCATGCCGATGGTTCAAGAAATTATGTTGCCGACCAGAATAATACAACCCATTTGAATTACAATGGTAAAATCGGAATCGAACTAAGAGGTTCTTCATCTCAAAGTCTTCCAAAGAAACCTTATGGACTTACAACACTTAAAGATGATAATACCACAAATAACAACGTAAGCATATTGGGAATGCCCGAAGAAAACGACTGGATATTAAACTCTCTTGCTTTCGATGCTTCTCTTATACGGAATTATCTATCGTACGACCTCTCGAGAAGTATTGGCAATTATGCACCCCGGGGAGTTTTTGCGAAGTGATAATAAACGGAACCTATATGGGATTGTATATTTTCATGGAAAAATCAAGATTGATAAAAACCGTGTTGATTATTACCAAGCTCACAACACTTGATAATACATTCCCAAACCTTTCGGGCGGATATCTTACCAAGGCCGATAAAAATACAGGTGGTGACCCGGTTGCATGGACAATGTTTTCGTATAACGGGTACACAAATTTTTTGCATGAGAATCCAAAACCCAATGATATTACGTCGCAACAGCACAGTTACATCAATGGTCAATTTACAAGCCTTCAAAATGTAATGGTGTCTCAAAATGCATCAATCTCAAACGGTTTTCCTTCTATCATTGATCTTCCAAGTTTTATCGATTTCATTATTATCAACGAACTGGCTTCCAATGCCGATGCTTATCAATTCAGTACCTACTTTCATAAACCAAGAATGGTAAACTCAGAGCCGGACCAATCTGGGATTTCGACCTTACCTATGGTAACGATTTGTTTATGTGGGGTTTTAACCGAAGTCATAACAATGTTTGGCAATTTGATAACGGCGATAACACAGGTCCTAAATTCTGGAAGGATTTGTATAACAATGCAACGTTTAAGTGCTACCTGAGTAAACGCTGGCAGGAAGTTTCAGCTCCCGGAAATCCTTTGAGTTATGCTGCAATCAGTTCAAAGATCGATCAGATTGTTTCGCATATTTCGGAAGCTGCCATCAGGGAAAACAGCAGGTGGGGTACAGTTGGAAACCAGTCACTGGAAATATCAGTTATCAAAACCTGGCTTCAAACGAGGATTATGTGGTTGAGTAATAACCTGAGCAATTATCAGACGTGTGCAAACCCTTCCCTTCCGCCACTTGTAATTTCTAAAATAAATTACAATCCAGGTATAATGCAAGGCATTGAAGCCGATAATCTGGAATTTATCGAAATTACAAACAAGGGAGGACAAACTGTAGATTTAACGGGTATATATTTCAGAGAACTGGGCCTGACTTATCAATTCCCCGGCAATTCGGTGCTTCCTGCGGGGGAGAGGATATTTCTTGCCAGCAATTCAACTTCCTTCAAACAGGTATACGGAATAACCGCTTTTGGGCAATATACCAGAAATTTATCCGATAAGTCCGAAAAACTTGTTTTGGCCGATGCCTATGGAAATATTATCGATCTGGTTCATTATCAGGATACGGTTCCCTGGCCGGTGGATGCCGATGCCAAAGGCTATTATCTGGAGATAAGGATATCAACGCCGATAACAGCCTTGCCGAGAACTGGACCATATCTTCCAATATAACACTTGATGTAAACAACGGAATAACAAGAATTTCGCTGAAGGTTTATCCTAATCCTGCTACATCAATATTGTATGTTGAAAGCAACGGTATGGAGATTGCTTCCTATGAAATTATTGACATTAGAGGGCGTAAGGTACTATCTGAAGATAACCTGAATTCAAATCTTTTTAGCATTCAGCTCGAAAAGTTTTTGCCGGGAATTTATTTCCTGAAACTAACGGATGAAGATGGTGTTACCAGGGTGGAAAAATTAACAAATTACCATAGCGGTTTATCTACATTATTTATCACCATAAACATCCGATTCTTTTATGAAACCATCGGCAATAACTGTATTTCTTAAGTTTGTTGAATCAACAGGAATTGTGACAAGGAGGTGAGCCGGAATATCTTTAAATCCGTTATTTATGGTTTGGTTAAGCACATCTGTTTTTTCATTTCTGATCATTTTCAATGACAGATCTGCTGCCATAGCTGCAAGTTTTTTAACCGGTTTGTAAACTGTCATTAACTGGGTACCCTCCACTATACTGATACACGCCGAAAGTTCCCCGCCCTGACCGGTTACCAGGATTTCCCCGGCAAGATTCCGCGACTTTAAAGCATCAACAGTTCCTTTTGCCAAAACATCAGATGAAGTGAGTATCGCATCGGGAATTTTAGATGATAAATCCAGATATTTTTTAACTTCAGCCACAACATCATCATATGAATATTTTTCTATGAATATTTTATAATCAACCTTAATTTTGCCATTGCTTATAAAGGGTGTTAATATTTCCTGCTGTCCTGCATCAATACCGATAGCATTTAAATCCGATTTATCTCCGCCAAGGATTACATAGGTTCCTTCGGGTTTGAGACGGGTCACTGCTTCGGCCATTTGTCGGCCAGTTAAGCGGGAATCGAATGAGAGAAATGCATCCACCTCACAGTTTGAAATCAATCTGTCGTACGAAATAACTTTTATCCCTTTCCGGTGAGCTTTCCGCACCATTCGCCGCCGAAATCTGTTTACAGGATCAAGTACCAGGATATCGATCCCGGCATTCAGCATTGTATCTATCTGTTTTAATTGCAATTGATCGTCGTTGTTGGCTTGCATAAAAATAACCTCGCCGCCGTTTTCATTTATTCTAAGAGTAAACTCTTCCTTCTCAGTCAAATATCGTTGAATGTTCATGTGAGGCAGCATAAAGCCTACCTTTGGTTTCCCGGAAGAACAGGAGAAGCAACCAATAATTCCCAGTATGCATATAGCAAAAACAGATATTCTTTCTCTCATAACTTTTCCCTCCCGTGTTATTATGATATTAAAATTAATTAAATTATTCAGGATTCCTGCATTTGCAAAGATTATAACATCGACCAGAATAGATGTCATTAATTGTAGATCATTTTTTTCTCTTTATAGAAATATCTTATTTTGCCCAGGATAATTCCCCAGGCTTTGATGTGTCAACGCTTTTTCGTATCAGGATTATTTATTCACTTTTAATCAACAAACCTTTTTCGGGGGAATATTACCAGTAACTTTGTTTGATGAATATTTTACTGTATTCTGTCCTGTTCAACAAGTATTTTAAATAAGATAATAATGAAATTCAGTCACCTTCATGTACATACCCAGTTTTCCCTGCTCGACGGTGCTGCCGATATCAAGCACCTGTACAAGAAGGCCATTGCAGATGGTATGCCTGCCCTTGCCATTACCGATCATGGTAACCTTTTCGGTGCCTTTGAGTTTGTGGCCGAGGCTTATAAGCACAAAGCCAATCCTGAAGATAAAAACGACAAAACGCTGAAAGTTAAACCCATTGTGGGATGCGAATTTTATCTGGTCGAAAACCGGCATAAACGTCAATTTACCAGAGATGAGAAAGATGTACGTTACCATCAGGTGTTACTTGCCAAAAATGAAAAGGGATACAAAAATCTCATCAAGCTTTCTTCGCTTGGATATATGGAAGGGATGTACGGTAAATATCCCCGGATCGACAAGGAATTAATCGAAAAATATCATGAAGGTTTGATTGCTACCACTTGTTGTCTGGGAGCTTCTGTTCCCAAGGCCATCATGAAAAAGGGGAAGAAGAAGCCGAAAATGAATTCAAATGGTGGCTGAATATTTTTGGAGAGGATTATTACATTGAGTTACAGCGGCACGGTATTGAAGAACAGGATCGTGTGAACGAAATACTGAAAAAATGGGCGGCAAGTATAATGTTAAAATGATTGCCACAAACGATTCACATTATGTGGATGTTAAAGATTACAAAGCCCCACGATATTTTTATTGTGTATAAATACAGGTGAAAAAATTACCACACCCAAGCTTACCGAATATTCTGATGATGAAGATGTAAACTTCAAAAACAAACGTTTTTGCTTTTTACAACGATCAGTTTTATTTTAAAACCACCACCGAAATGTCGAAGCTCTTCGGCGATCTGCCCGAAGCCATTGATAATACCAACGATATCGCCGGTAAAATAGAACTACTCGACCTGAAAAAGGATATTCTGCTTCCCAATTTTCCTGTCCCGCCCGAATTTCTTACCCAGCACCAATATCTCAGGCATCTTACATTCGAAGAAGCCAGGAAAAAGTATGTGGATATTACCCCCGAAGTGGACGAACGGCTCAACTTTGAGCTGAGCGTTATCGAAACCATGGGTTTCTCGGGTTATTTTCTTATTGTAATGGACTTTATAAAAGCCGGTCGAGATTTAGGGGTGTTTATCGGTCCAGGCCGTGGTTCAGCAGCTGGCTCAGCAGTAGCCTATTGTATCGGAATAACAAACATCGACCCCATCAAGTACAATCTTCTTTTCGAGCGTTTTCTCAATCCCGACCGCAAGAGCATGCCCGATATAGATACCGACTTCGACGATGAAGGACGGCAAAAGGTGATCGATTACGTTGTTCAGAAATATGGCAAGAACCAGGTAGCCCAGATTGTGACTTATGGTACCATGGCAGCCAAGATGAGTATCAAGGATGTGGCACGGGTGCTCGACCTTCCTCTTAACGAAAGTCTCGACCTTACCAAACTTGTACCCGATAAACCCGGCATTGAGCTAAACCGTGTTTTCGAAGCGCCACTGACCGGCGACGACAGTCTCTCCGAAAAAGAAGGGTTAACAGCCGACGATATCGTGAATGTTAAACGGTTGCGCGAAATAATCCAGGGCGACGATCTGCAGGCTGAAGTTCTGAAGGAAGCCCGGCTGCTCGAAGGTTCGGTGCGTAATACCGGAGTGCATGCTGCAGGTATTATCATTGCTCCTCAGGATCTCACCGATCTTATTCCCGTTAGTACGGCCAGAGATTCCGACCTCCTTGTTACACAGTTCGAAGCAAAGTTATCGAGGATGCCGGAGTAATCAAAATGGATTTCCTGGGACTGAAAACACTTACCATCATCAAGGGAGCCCTGGAACTGATCCGGCAGAATCATGGAATCGCAATAGACATCGATACCATTCCACTCGACGACCCCAAAACATTTGAACTCTATCAGCGGGGTGAAACCAATGCAACATTCCAGTTTGAATCGCCGGGTATGCAAAAGTACCTGCGCGAATTACGTCCTGATAAGTTCGACGACCTGATCGCAATGAATGCCTTATATCGTCCGGGTCCTATCGAATATATTCCAAATTTTATA
>JAAUTT010000169.1 GCA_012031335.1 Bacteroidales bacterium
CAAACCACGGTCTTTCAATTACTTTCATGGTTGCCATGGCAACTGTATCGTTATTGCATATAATGGCATCGGGTAAAGTTTTAAGTTCCAAAAGGTTTTTGCGCCCTCCATGGAGGTAGAAATCCCCATATTGCTATGAATTATTAACTCCCGATCGTGTTTCAGGTTATATTTCCGAAGCGCTTCTGATAGCCTTGATACCGCTGCTTTCCTACAGACAAGGGCTCTAAATTAGTTATCAGAGCGATTCGCCGGCAACCAGCTTTGATAAGATGCTCCGTAACAATATATGCCGATGTGAAATTATTGGTCATAATTTTTGTAACCGGTAAATCAATACAATCACGATCCAGGTGAACCAATGGAAACTCATCGTCAATCAGGTTTTGAAAATGTTGATAATCGGTTAACTCATTTGCCGGGCAGGCTATAATTCCATCGACCCTGAAAAATAACAAATCGTTAACCGCTTTAATCTCGGCTTGCTGGGACTCATTGGTATAACAAGTTATTAGCCGAAAACCATGCTCACTGGCAACTTTATCAATTCCTCTCAGTATCAAAGAAAAATAACAGTCATCAATCTCCGGGATTATTACGCCGATAGACTGAGTTCTGTTTTTAAGTAAACTCATTGCTAGAGGATTAGGCTTGTAATTAAGTTTTTCGGCAAGTTCAAGTACATGTTTCCGGGTTTCGGGATGGATTTCTCCTGTATCACGTAAAGCTCTCGAAACAGTTGATATGGAAATATTCAGCGCTTTTGCAATATCTTTTAAAGAAGCCTGAGCTCTTTTCATTCCGTTTTAATTAAAAATAGGCAAACACCCTGTTAACTTAAATCAACCGCAAGTTAATTTTTTTCACCGACTACAACAATTTCGTGTTTTCTGACCTGGATTCTGGTAATTAAAAATTAAAAATATGTTTTGCAACACTTATTAAGTTTGCAAAGGTTACCGGAAACCTTTGCAGACAATTTTTTCCCAGAATCCAAACCATGCTAATTTCAAAGCAGAATGTTCTGTTAATTTTACCTTGGAAAACATAAAAAATATGGCATTTATAAAAATGACAGAGTGGGAATTGGCTACAAAACAAGCAACTAAAAGAGTTGCTATTCCAATCATGACTCACCCCGGAATAGAACTAATAGGTAAAGATGTAATTGATGCAGTAACTAGCGGTGAAGTTCATTTTAAAGCTATTAAGGCAATTTCGGAAAATTATCCAACAGCAGCAGCAACCATGATTATGGACCTGACAGTTGAAGCTGAAGCTTTCGGATCTAAAATAAATTTCGGGAAACACGAAGTACCGACCGTAACGGAAAGACTGGTTTATGATATGCATTCGGTTCAAAACCTTCGAATGCCAGGGATTGAAAACGGAAGAATTAAAGAATATCTGAAAGCATCGGCCCTTGCGGCAAAACATATCACCGACCGACCAGTTTTAGGAGGTTGTATCGGGCCCTTTTCTCTTGCAGGAAGGTTATTCGATATGACAGAAATAATGACATCGGACTATTATTGAACCTGAAACCATTAACCTTCTTCTGGAGAAATGTACCGCTTTTATTTCGATGTATGCTCTTGAGATGAAAAGCTGTGGTATCAATGGTATAATTATAGCTGAACCTGCTGCCGGTTTACTTGACGAAAGTATGTGTGAAGACTTTTCTTCCCGATTTGTAAAACAGATTGTAGACGTCCTTCAGGATGAAAACTTTATGGTCATTCTGCACAATTGCGGAAATACCGGTCATCTAACCCAATCCATGATAAATACCGGAGCAAGAGGACTACATTTCGGTAACAAAATTGATATGATACAAACGCTTAAGGAAGTACCGAACAACATTCTTGTAATGGGAAACCTCGATCCGGTTGAAGTATTCCGAATGTCGAATCCACATCAAATCAGAAGCTTCACTAAAGATTTATTAGTTTCAACAAAAGAATATTCTAATTTTGTTATATCTTCAGGTTGCGATACGCCTCCAGGTGTAGCGACTGAAAATATTGCAGCTTTTTTTGAAACGATTGCAGATTACAATAGAAACCTTACAACAATTAAATCACTAACTAATTAATAAATATGGAAAATATACTCGAAAGAATCGCCTATTGCATCGAGTTTGGAAAAATAAACAAAGTTTCCCCATATCCACCTGATATGAAAGGTCAGGACGGAGTGGATGAACTCACCAAACTAGCCCTGGAGCAGGGAATTTCGCCTAATGATATACTAAATAAAGGCTTTGTTTACGGAATGGATAAGGTTGGAAAAAAAGTTTTCTGAAAATAAAGTCTTTGTTCCGCAAATGCTTATATCGGCCAAGGCCATGAGTACAGGTATGATGCACCTAAAACCATTTTTCACTTCGGGCGAGGTTAAAAGAAAAGGTAAATTTGTAATTGGAACTGTCGCAGGCGACCTCCACGATATTGGCAAAAACCTTGTGTCCATGATGGTTGAAGGAAGTGGATGGGAAGTTATTGATCTGGGAGTAGATGTAAATTCACAGAAATTTATTGAAAATATTAAAAATACAAATGCTTCAGCCGTTGCATTATCAGCACTTTTAACAACAACCATGGTTAATATGGAGAAAATTGTACAAGACATTCGCTTACAGGTTCCAAATATTAAAATATGTGTTGGCGGAGCCCCGGTAAATCAGGATTTCTGCACAAAAATAGGAGCCGACCATTATTCCCCCGACCCTCAGGGGGTTGTTGAATATCTCAACAAACTTGTAGCCTGAACAATGCTTAGAATATTTATTCAAAATCCCTGTGCGACCAACATACAGGGATTTTTACTTTAATAGGATTTGGTTACGAAATTTTGTGAAACAAAGCAAACTGTTAAATGTTGTATATATGTCACTAGGTGGTAATTAAAGATAATAAATTCCTTTTTAAGTAAATGCCGGTATTTATATATCAACTTATATTTAAACCCAATCCGTTATGCAGAATGATACCAAAACTAAAGATCGTGTAAGAAGTAACACAAACTGGAGACAAAATATAAAGATTGACTATCTGACAAGAGATAACATAAAAAAATATTCAAACCAATCCAAAAATAAGATATCAAAACGAATTCAACATCTGGATACAAAGTGGGACATGGAACGTACCTTGGAAATAAACATGGCTACACTTGCGCTGAGTGGTCTGGCCTTATCGGTATTTGTAAATAAACGATGGGCGATATTACCAGGTGTGGTACTGGGTTTCTTTGTACAACATGCTATCCAGGGATGGTGTCCTCCTCTTCCGGTATTCCGGGCAATGAAGGTAAGAACCCGGACGGAAATAGATGAAGAGAAATATGCACTTAAAGCTATAAGAGGTGATTTTAAAAACATTAAAACACCCGATGAAGCCTTAATTGCAGTTAAGAAAATCTAGACTCATTCTTTGCCTTTTACCTGGTTCCACCCTGCTATCCCGTCAACCATTTGGTAAACGGTTTTAAATCCCTTTTGAATCATAAAATCGGACACCACGCCACTTCGGTTGCGGGTACGGCAATAAACAATATATTTAGCATCCTTGTTAAGTTTACTAATTTTTTCAAGAGCATTGTTCTGGTAAATATCAATATTCAATGCTCCGGGTAAATGCCCCTGCGAAAACTCCTGAGGTGTTCTTACATCCAGTACAACCCATCCCTTATCTGTTTTAAGCATATCGTTAACCTTTGACGATTGTACTTCGGTTATATTCTGGGCATGGATATTCAATACTACAAGAAAAAGAACAATTACACCTATAATTTTTGTTCCCATATTTTTAATTTATTGAATTTATTAACACATTATATATTTGGGATTTTGACATCATACCCGATTGACGGAAAAGTTGCTTTCCAGCTTTAAATACCATAATCGTAGGAACTCCTTGAATATTATATTTCATAGCTATTTCCGGATTTTTGTCAACATCAATTTTAATCACTTTCACCTTTTCACCGAGTTCAGTTGCTACTTCCTTAAGAACTGGAGATTGAGCTTTACATGGCCCGCACCATTCAGCGAAAAAATCGATTAATACAGGCTTGGCACTATTGACGATATCTTCGAAAGTTCCTTTCATATCAATAAATTATTATGTTTACAAAGTTACATAATGAGAAAACAGGATCTGATTGGTCAGCTTTGAAAGGATACAATACAAAAATTGAGATTTGACAACTTTTAAATTGAGCTGAAATACTATTTGACAAAATAGATGATTGCCACTGTAAATCCAATTAATACAACAATCCACCTTAAAACATCGGGATTCAGTTTTCCGGCCAGTCTACCGCCTATAAAACCCCCGGATATAGCTCCACACGCCATAACAGCAGCTACCAACCATAACACCTGACCTGAGAAAGCAAAATATACCGCAGCGGTTATATTTACACCGAATGAAAGTGCCTGTTTTAGTACGTTCAAACTGGTAAGCGAATCGTCAATGGTTAATCCCAGAACTGCCATTAATATAATACCTAAACCTGCTCCAAAGTATCCGCCATAAACAGCTGCGGTAAAAATCAGTATAACCATCCAAAAGCGGTGATTGCGATGTCCTTTTTTCGTTGTAATCCTAACCATCCAGTTTTTTAAAGGTACCTGAACCGCAAGTAAAAGTGTGGCAGTAAATATCAAATAGGGAGTTAATTTATTAAAGGAATTTTCATTGGTATTGAGTAAAATCAAACCACCGGCTAAGCCACCCAATATGGCAATGGGTGCAAGTTTTAATAGACGCATTTTCTGCGCTCCAAAATCCTTTCGTTGGGCATAAGTCCCTGAGAGTAAACCTGTACAGAGGGCAACAGTATTAGTAATATTGGCAACAACCGGCGAGATACCTATTGCTGTGAGAACGGGAAATGTCAGCAGCGTTCCTCCACCGGCTATCGCATTAATTATGCCTGCCGCAAGCGCTGCCAGGAAAACATATAAAAATTCTGGTATACTCATAAACCCTTAAATAAGGATGGCAAAGATATAACAACTATAATATCCCGGATTGTTTTAGTTTTTATCCTGTTAACCGATATATATTAGGCCTTTCTGCAGCATTCTCTGTTTAAGTAAGTGGGTTAGTATCTCATCTATAAAACATAATAAATTATATATCAAAAAATTGAATATTCATCATCACGTTCTGATTAGATAATATCTATTAAACCTATAGAATTTATCAGTTTGATTTAATAATGCCCGATGCCTTACCTTTGTTTAAAATTAATTTAACAACAAAATTTACATATTATGAATGCAATAGGATTAGACGAAAACAAATCGAAAACTTTGGCAGTAAAATTAAACTCCCTTTTGGCCGCATACCAGGTTTTTTATATGAATACCCGAGGTTTTCACTGGAATATCAAAGGTGAAAAGTTTTTTGAGCTTCACCTTAAATTCGAAGAACTTTATACGAACCTGCTTGTGAAAGTTGACGAAGTTGCGGAAAGAATTCTTACACTTGGAACGACCCCTTTTCACACATTTCAGGATTATGAAAAAATGTCTGTTGTAAAACCAGTCAGCAATGTTTCCAATGGAAGGGATTCGGTGGGACATGTTCTTGATGCCTTTGGTAAAATTCTGGTATTGGAAAGAGAAATACTTGTTCTCACATCCGAAACAGGCGACGAAGGTACCAATGCCCTTATGAGCGACTATATCAGAGAAAAGGAAAAATTAGTGTGGATGTATTCGGCTTATCTGGGATAAGAATGAAACCCTTAAATACATTTAACAGATTGGACTTAAAATATTAACAACCATCCACTACTAAACTCCCTTTTTTTGGTGGAATTCCAATTCTAGCAAACCCGGTATAACAAATACCGTAACAATTCAAGACAAAAATATCCGGCAACATTAAACCGGATATTTTTGTTTGTATATTAACATTACAAAAGGGTAAAAAAATGATTTCAAAAAACCATTGACAAAAACGATAACCAGTGAAGGGTTAAATCCTGAAGTTATTAACTACCTGTAAAAAACAATTTAGTTTTAAATATGTATTCTTTAAACAATAATATATTTGTAGATATTGAACAAACCTTAAAAGCTTTTAACTATGAAATTAAAAAGACTCATGCGTAATACACTGTTTCTTTTAACCTTAGCAGTTGTCTTCTCTCTTACTGCATGTAAAAGTGGAAACACTGGCACCAGCGATTCTGCCGCTGCCGACACTGTAAATAAAACCGAATTATCGCAGGATGTAAGGATGTAGTTTATCCTTTGCCCACACCATTTGAAGTAACTCAAATGCTTAACGAACTTGGAGTAAAATACAATGCAACAATTTTAAATCCTGCCAATAAAGTTGAGAAATATTTTACTGAGTCCAGCAAAGCTGTAAATCTTGGCGTATACAGTGCCGACATGGCATATGCTGCTACTTATGATCAAAAACAGGATATAAAATTATATTCAGGATCGTTGAAGAAACTTGTAGACGATTTGGGTATAAACATCGATTATAATAAATTTCTCTCTGAAGAAAACAAAGAAAAATTTAATAACAAGGACACCCTTGTAAAATACATCACCAATACCTTTTTCGACACCTATCAATATCTGGGCGAAAAGAGCAATCCCGATCTGGCTATAGTAATGACCACCGGCATGTGGGTTGAACTGATGTATATTGCAACTCATATTTCGGAAGATGCTTACAACTATACCGGCATTGTTAAATTAATTACCGATCAGAAAACATCGTATGATAAGCTGATGGAATTGTTGGCAAGCAGAAATTCAAGTCAGGACATTAAAGATCTCGAAAACAAAATTATTGGTTTTAAAACCTGTATTTGACAAAATTGATACAGGACTCTCCGAAGCTGATTACAAAACCATTTTGACTACAATTCGCGAGGTAAGAAAAAACATCGTTTCGTAAAAAATATTCAATCCGAAAGCAGCCCATGACTCTTATACAGCATTGGGCTGTTTTTTATAGCTCACCTCTTACATGAACGAATCCATACTGAAAGCGCTGATAAGGCTGTTTGCTATTGTTGCCGATGTGAACAAGGAAAATCAATCCGACACGGAACGCAGTATAGTAATGGATTATCTCGATATGCAGTTCAGTCATGAGATAGCTCGAAAATACCTCGAATATTTTGATGAGCAGGTAAGATATTTCCATCCGGAATTACAAAACTTTAATAAGGAAGAAACCCGTAAACATCAATTGTCGAACGAAGTCAATATTCTCTCGCTGCTCAACCAGTTTAATGAGGACCTGGATCAGGAACAACGGCTGATGATCATCATTTTCTGCTCGATTTTATTAACCGGGACTTTAAAACCAAAAATGAGCTGAAATTCGTCACCAGCATCTCGAACCAACTTAAAATCAGTGAGGAAGAATTTCAGGATATTACATCGTTCACCTTTGGCGAACTCGATAAAGTAGTAAACAAAGAATGGCTGCTATATATCGATGCCAACGACTCTGCACCATCGCCCGAAATAAAGCACATGCCCAACGACAAAATCGATGGCCGTATTGTTGTTTTGCATATCCCAAGCACCAACACCTATGTTTTTCGTTATGATGGAAAGCTTGATCTATTCCTGAATGGCCATAACATTAAGCCAAACCGATCATATATCTGGTCGCCAGGTTCCGTTCTCAAAAATCCCAAAACAGGATCGCTTTACTACAGCCGGGTTGCAGGGAAGTTTATACAGGCTAACATTGAAAATAAATTTGTTTTCGAAGCCGAAAACATTGAGTATAACTACAGAAACAGCAATAATGGGCTGAAGCGGTTTAACTTAACGGAAGAATCGGGCAGGCTTATTGGAATTATAGGTGGCAGCGGTTCGGGTAAATCAACTCTTATCAATGTTTTAAACGGTAATATTAAGCCACGGAAGGGAAGTATCAAAATTAACGGTTTCGATATACACGATTATA
>JAAUTT010000170.1 GCA_012031335.1 Bacteroidales bacterium
ATCAGGTTTGTAAAATAGTATTATGAGGGTTCCTGCTTCCTTAAACATGTTGATATATATCTCTATGTTTACCAGTACTATGATGGAAAATAGTCCGGGATTTCTTTTTAGAAAAATTTGACGATAATAAGAATTTGAATTAATTTTGCGTAGGTACTTACATAATTCTTTTTACTATGATGAAAAAAATCGTAGAATGTGTTCCAAATTTTTCCGAAGGCAGAGACAGCAAAATTATTGAAGCTATTGCAAATGCGATTAAACAAACCATTGGCTGCAATTTGCTTGATGTAGATCCAGGCAAATCGACCAATAGAACTGTATATACTTTTGTGGGTGATCCAAAATCAGTGGTGGAAGGTGCTTTAAATGCAGCTAAAACTGCTAAAGAACTTATTCATATGCATAAACATAGTGGCGAACATCCCCGAGTCGGAGCTTTGGATGTTTGCCCATTTATTCCTGTTTCAAATGTAAGCATGGAAGAATGTGTTGAATGTGCTAAGGAATTTGCTGCACGCGTATCTGAAGAATTAAACATCCCTGTATATTTATATGAAGAAGCCCAAAAACTTGAATACAGGAAACACCTTTCGCAAATAAGGGAAGGCGAATACGAAGCAATTCGTGAAAGAATAACAAAACCTGAATGGAAACCCGATTTTGGACCTGCCAAATTTATACCGGAATGGGGTGTAACCGTAACCGGTGCGCGTAATTTTTTAATTGCCTACAATGTAAATGTTTTGGGGACAAAGGAACAAGCACACCGAATAGCCCTAAACATCAGGGAAAATGGAAGAAATGATGGCAACCCCGGCTTATTAAAGGAAATCAAAGCTATAGGATGGCATGTAAATGAATACAATTTAGCGCAGATTTCCATAAATTTAACAAATTATAAAATTACTGGTGTTCATAAGGTCTTTGAAACTTGCAAAACAGAAGCAAACGCTTTAAATGTTGCTGTTGCAGGTTCAGAATTGGTAGGATTAATTCCTTTGGAAGCAATGCTCCAATCTGCAGCATATTACATTGAAAAAGAAAAATTGATGATTGCAGATGAAGCACAAAAAATCAAATTGGTAGTAGACCGTTTGGGTTTGAATTCAATAACGCTCTTTGATCCTGCTACACGAATTATTGAATATGTGATTGCTGAAAAAGAAAATCAATCTTTGGCCGGTTTATCGGTAAGCGATTTTATTAAAAGTATTGCTGCTCGTTCTTCTGCCCCGGGAGGTGGTTCGGCTTCAGCAGCTGTTTCAGCCATTGGAACTGGTTTGGGTTGTATGGTAGCTCAATTAACATACGGAGTTCGAAAGTTCGAAAATGTTGACAAAGAAATGAGACGTATCATTCCGGTGCTGCATAAAGTCACCAATGATCTTATTCCAATGATTGATGCCGACACCAATGCATTTAATGATTATATGGAAGCTATTCGCTTACCCAAAGCTACTTCCGAACAAATTGAAAAAAGAACACAGGCCATGCAGGCAGGTCTTAAAAAGGCAATTGACGTTCCACTAACAACAATGCGATTGGCAGATTCAGCCTGGGATATGATGTTTGAAGTTGCAAAATATGGAAATATTGCATCAAAATCGGATGTGGAAGTAGGGGTAAAATCTCTAGAAACAGGTATTTGGGGCGCTCATAAAAACGTTCTTATTAATATTTCTGAAATTAAAGATGTTGCGTATAAGCAAAAAGTACTTATTGAAGCCAATTCTTTATTGGACAGGGCGCATAAAATGTGTGCGAAAACTTTAGAGGCCATAAATGAGAGAAACTGATGAACAATAATTACTATGAAAAGCTTGGAGAACTGGTAATCGCTTCGCGCCTGCGCCGGTTGAGTGAGCGGTTTGTGCTCGATATCGGGAATATATACAAAAGCCGGAACATCGATTTTGAGCCAGGTTGGTTTCACATTATGTTTCTTCTTTCAGAAAATAAAAAAAATGTCGATAACACAAATATCCGAAATACTTAATGTATCGCACCCATCTGTGATTCAGGTTGTGAGAGTAATGGAGAAGCGAAATATTATTTATACGAATATTGATGCAACAGATAACCGAAAGAGGATATTGGAATTGACCGAAAACGGTAAAATGCTCTTAAAAAAAATAAAACCTATCTGGGATGAAATCAGCAAGCAGATAGCTAATTTTTTAACAGAAGGTGAACACAGTAAAAACCTTCTTAATGGAATAAAAGAAATAGAAGAGAATTTAAAGAAAAAACCATTGTCAGAAAGAATAAATATATGCCATTAGCTATCATATAAATAATAAAAAGCTAAAAGCAAAAATATGGAAACTTTTAAATACGGTTCAGGTTCATTAAGTATCGGAATTGCTCTGGACATTGCTAATGGCAAAACCAAAGGCATTATCACCGATGAAGTAAAAGCTTCCATCAACAAAAACCGAAAAGCGGTGGAAGAAATTGTAAGCAGAAGAGATACTGTTTACGGTATAAATACTGGTTTTGGGCCGTTGTGCACAACCATTATTTCTGAAGAAGATACTGCCAAATTGCAATACAACTTATTAATCAGCCACAGTGTAGGTGTTGGTGATTACATCGATGATGAAATTGCCAAACTGATGATGATTATTAAAGTCCATACACTTTCAAAAGGGTTCTCGGGCATTCAACTTTCTACTGTTGAGCGTATCATTTGGCATGTTGAAAACAATGTAACTCCAAAAGTGCCTTCTCAGGGTTCTGTTGGGGCATCGGGCGATTTAGCTCCACTGGCACATCTCTTTCTTCCATTAATTGGCTTGGGCAAGGTGTCTTATAAAGGTGAAATATGCGAAACGGCCTATATGCTCCAGCAGGAAAACATGCAGCCTGTTCAATTGTCGGCAAAAGAAGGCCTGGCCTTGATTAACGGAACACAATTTATGGCCGCTCATGGAATTAAAATTGTGGAGCGTATGGCAAATTGTTTGGATGCTGCCGATATTATTGGTGCAATGTCCATCGAAGCTTTATTAGGCTCAGTAAAACCATTTCAGTCTATTTTGCACGAAATCCGCCCATTTATTGGCAATATTTATGTTGCCGAACGTTTAAGGATTCTGTTAAAAGATTCAGAAATTCTGGCTTCGCACCAAAATTGTTCAAGGGTACAAGACCCATACTCACTGCGTTGTATACCTCAGGTACATGGAGCTTCGCGTAACGCATGGCTCCATTTAAAGAGATGGTTCAGATTGAAATAAATTCGGTTACTGATAACCCTGTTATTGTTGATGCCGACCACACATACAGCGGTGGTAATTTTCACGGTCAACCTATTGCATTGCCTATTGACTATTCGGCAATGGCCGCCAGTGAAATTGGAAATATTTCTGACCGACGAAGTTATCTTCTTTTGGAAGGAAAAGAAGGTTTACCGATCCTGCTAATGAAAAACACAGGTTTAAACTCAGGTTTTATGATTCCTCAATACACATCGGCTTCTTTGGTTACCGAAAACAAAAGCATGTGTTTTCCTGCCTCTGTAGATAGTATACCTACTTCATTGGGACAGGAAGACCATGTGAGCATGGGGGCAATAAGTGGCAGAAAAGCGTTGAAAGTGGTGGATAATCTGGAGAAAATTCTGGCAATTGAGCTTCTTTCTGCTTCACAGGCTTTTGATTACCGAAAACCATTGCGTTCCGGTGTTTTGTTGGAAGCCTGCCACGATTATGTCCGGAAATTTATCGACCATACCGAGGAGGATCGTGTGTTCGGCGATGATATTCAAACTTGTATAAAAATTGTTTCGAATAAGGAATTGGTTTCAGTTCTAAACCAGGCAGCTTTGGATAACAATATTAAAATAAGCAGTTATGACAAACTTTTCGGAATTTATTAACCAGTATGCAACTCATCCAAAATATATGGCACCACGAGGTGCTGAATTAAATGCCCTTTCGTGGCAAACCGAAGCTCCCCTCCGTATGTTTTTAAACAATCTGGATGCACAGGTAGCCGAAAATCCGGCTGATTTGGTGGTTTATGGAGGAACCGGACAAGCAGCGCGCAACCGCGAAGCCGTTGAAAAAATTATTGAAATTCTGCTTGAAATGGATAACAACCATAGTTTGTTAATCCAATCAGGGAAGCCTGTTGGGATTTTACGGACTCATCCGGAAGCACCTCGTGTTTTGATTGCCAATAGCAACCTGGTCCCCAAATGGGCAACATGGGAAAACTTTTATAAGTTAAAAGAAAATGGTTTAATGATGTACGGCCAGATGACTGCCGGGAGCTGGATTTATATTGGTTCACAAGGAATCTTACAGGGTACCTACGAAACTTTTGTTGCTTGTGGTAATAAATATTTCAATGGAGATTTAAAACACAAACTTATAGTTTCCGCAGGAATGGGAGGAATGGGCGGGGCTCAGCCACTTGCCGCAACACTTGCAGGAGCTGTTTTCTTAGGAATCGACATTAATCCTGAAAGCATTAAAAAACGTATCAAGACCCGTTATATCGATAAAATAACTTACTCTTATGATGAGGCCATTCGATGGACGATGGATGCAAAAGCAACAGGCGAAGCCATTTCTGTTGGTTTGGTCGGCGATGCTGGCGATGTGTTGGAACGTATGCTCAAAGATGGTATAATACCTGATGTTTTAACAGACCAAACTGCAGCACACGACCCTATTTACGGATATATTCCAAACGGGATAAGCTTGGATGAAGCTTTAAAACTGAGAAAAGTAAATCCAGAGGTGTATAAGCAGAAGGCGATAGCATCCATGGCCCGCCATGTAAGCTTTATGCTGGAAATGAAAAAGCAGGGATCAAAAGTTTTTGATTACGGGAATAACATCCGGGAACATGCTTTACAAGGAGGAACCACGGATGCTTATCTGATTCCAGGGTTTGTCCCTGAATTCATACGTCCGTTATTTTGTGAAGGGAAAGGGCCTTTTCGCTGGGTTGCCTTATCGGGCGATCCTGAAGATATTTACACAACAGACCAGGCTTTAATCGAGGTTTTCCCAAAAAACAAGCACATGGTTCATTGGTTAAAAGAGGCCCGGCAAAAAATTGCTTTCCAGGGTTTACCTGCACGCATATGTTGGTTGGGCATAGGCGAACGCGAAAAAGCCGGATTGATATTCAATAATCTGGTGAAGTCTGGTAAAGTGAAAGCTCCTATAGTAATTGGGCGCGATCATTTGGATTGTGGTTCAGTAGCTTCACCGAACCGCGAAACAGAAGGCATGAAAGATGGTTCCGATGCCGTTTCGGATTGGCCCTTGTTGAACCTGCTTTCAAACACTGCCGGAGGTGCCACATGGGTGTCCTTTCATCATGGAGGAGGTGTTGGTATTGGCTTTTCTCAGCATGCAGGAATGGTAATTTTGGCCGATGGCACCGAGCGTGCCGAACAGTGTTTGAAACGTGTACTTCACAACGACCCCGCAATAGGCGTTATCCGCCATGCCGATGCCGGCTACACCGATGCTGTTGAAAATGCCATTAAATTCAACCTAAAAGTTTAATCATGAATAATACGTTGCCTTTTTTATTGGGTCCTTTTACACAAATTGTCACCATGAACAAATTGCCTGCTAACGGGCACATAAGCGACGAACAATTAGAAATTATCCGGAATGGCGGTGTAATTGTTAAAAATGGACAAATAAGCGAAGTAGGAAACTTTACCGAAATTAAGACAAAAAGCAGTTGCCAACAGTTATGAAACAATAGAACAAACCTTTGAAACCGTTTTATTGCCTGGGTTTATCGATTCCCACACGCATATTTGTTATGCAGGATCAAGACGAAATGACTATGCCATGAGGCTTCAGGGCAAAACTTACCTCGAAATAGCAAAAAGTGGCGGTGGCATCATGAATACAGTGCGCAGTACACGAAAAACCCCACTACACGACTTAATGGCTTTAACCTACGAACGTTGTTCTGCCATGCTGGTCGATGGGGTTACCACCTGTGAGGTAAAAAGTGGTTACGGGCTTACCGTTGACGATGAGCTTAAAATACTGCAAGCTATAAAGCAGGTTAATGATACTCACAGCATCGATTTAATCAGTACCTGCCTTGCCGCACATGTTTGTCCGCCTGAATTTACAAGCAAACACGATTATATTGAATATGTAAACAACGAACTTTTGCCTGAAGTTATGCGCCTTGGGCTCGCAAAAAGAGTCGATATTTTCGTTGAAGAAACTGCATTTGACGTACAGGAATCAATAAATTATATTGAGAAAGCAAAAAAATTAGGGTTTTCAATTGTGGTGCATGCCGACCAATTCAGTGTATCGGGGAGTTTACTTGCAGCCTCTTACGGAGCCATTAGCGCCGACCATCTTGAAGCTTCATCGGAAGGCGAAATGAGAAAACTGGCAGACAGCAACGTTATTGGTATTGTTTTACCGGGAGCATCAGTCGGATTGGGTTTGCCCTTTTCAAAAGTATCGAAAATGCTCGATTCCGGCATGCAGATAGCCATTGCCAGCGACTGGAACCCAGGCACAGGGCCAATGGGTGATTTATTAATCCTTGCTTCACTGCTGGGTGTTTATGAAAAACTAAGCATAGCTGAAACACTTGCTGGAGTTACTGTTCGGGCTGCAAAGGCATTGTCCTTGAACGACAGGGGCATCATCGCGCCAGGTATGCAAGCTGACATGCTTTCTTTTAAATGCGATGACTACAGGGAAATTATTTACCGGCAGGGAAAGCTTAAACCATTGCATGTTTGGAAAAAAGGGGCATTGGTTAAATAAAATTGAGACTGGGGTTTATTCATATTGATATTTCAAAAATCAAAAAAAACATTGATGCGTGGCACTAGTGCAATTCACTAATTCGCTTCGCGTTTATATTAACCTCGGAGGTGCCAGTTTCATGGATAATGCCCCTGAAGTTTATCGGTTTTTCAAACCTGGCAACAATAACAACAGATTTAGAGAAAATAAAAAAAGGACAAGAAGCTGATTTTAGCGACCTGTCCCTTATTGGTGATCCGAGCGGGATTCGAACCCACGACCCACAGCTTAGAAGGCTGTTGCTCTATCCAACTGAGCTACCGGACCAGTTGATTTCTTTATTGAAATCAGCGGCAAAAATATAAAAATTTGCTAAAGAATTACAGAGAATATGTATTATTCTGCACTTTGTTCTTTTAATCCCTTTACTAAGGCCATTCCGCAAAAACCTCCTTTTATGGGATCATTGGCAAAGATAAAATGGCTTATTTCTACATTTTTGTTTTTATGAACAAAGCTATAACCATTATCGCCAAGGTCTATATCTATAAAATTACCAGCCGAGGGAAAAATTTCGGTGAAATCAACTCCAATAGCTGCTTTTTGGTTGATTCCGATTTTTTCTAAAATTGAGCTTTCTATGGAAAGAATTTTTCCGGTATTATCGAGAGTATAAAAGATCACAGGGTGGGTAGCTGAAATTTGTTCCAGCATTTTTTTCTTATTCACCAATTCAAAATGTATGTTCTTAATCTCCGTAATATCTTTGGTAACAACTAACAATCCAATAACTTCTCCAGCTTCGTTCTTTAGAGGTATCCGGCTATTGGATGCCCAGGCCCGGCTACCGTCTTTAAAAGTTATAACATCCTCCTTATCATGTATTTCGATCCCTGATGTTAGTATTTCTTTTCCTCCTCCAGGGCCCTCTTATGGTGTATGTCACCAAAAATTTCGGAATCCGTTTTACCCATAATTTCATCGTTTTTAAGCCCTAATGCAACTTCTTTCTTTTTATTAATTCTAACATATTTACTTTCAGTATCTTTAAAAGTAATTCTTTCGGATAAATTATCCATTAGGGTCATGAACATTATTTTTCCTGCTCAAGTTCCTTTTGTTTTAATGACATTTCTTCATTATTCTTTTGAATTTTAGCCAGAATTTCCTGTTCTTTTCCCTACGAATTTTTCTTTCTTT